>JBDHHM010000040.1:0-10464 GCA_039589355.1 Gemmatimonadota bacterium
TCGACCTGCTGCAGCCTGAGGGGGTTGAGGGGCGGGAATGAGGCTCAGTGTTGACAACCCGTTGATTCCTGCTAGCCATCCTCAGCGCTGGAGGCCCATGGAAACCACTGGGCCCGGTTCGGGGTATGCGGTGGACGGGATGGACTGAGGATATGGCTGAGAGGAAGAAGAAGGGGACGGGCAAGCGAGCCAAGAAGGCCAAGACAGGCGGCGGCGAGTCGAGGTTGCTCGTCGTCGAGTCGCCGGCTAAAGCACGCACGCTCGGCCGCTATCTCGACGACTCCTACGTCGTCAAGGCGTCGGTTGGACACATCCGCGACCTCCCTAAGCGTGATCGCGGAAAAGGGAAGGTCATCAAGGAGCTCAAGCAGGCGGCAAAAACCGCTGACGTCGTGCTGCTGGGGACCGACCCGGATCGCGAGGGCGAGGCGATCGCCTACCACGTCGCCGAGCAGCTCGGCTACCGCTCGAAGAACGGCCGACGCTTCAAGCGCGTGCTGTTCGAGGAAATTACACCGGACGGCGTGGCGCAGGGCCTCGAGAACCTGACCGAGATCGATTTCCGCAAGGTCGACGCCCAGCAGGCCCGTCGTATCCTCGACCGGTTGGTCGGCTACAAGGCCAGTCCCTTCCTCTGGAAACCGATACGCCCCGGTCTGTCGGCCGGCCGCGTCCAAACCGTTGCCCTGCGATTGATCTGGGAGCGTGAGGAAGCGATCCGCGGATTCGAGCCCCGGGAGTATTGGACGGTCGAAGCGCTGCTCCAGAAAGACGACCAACGCTTCACCGCCAAGCTGCACCACCTCGACAAGGGTAAGCCCGATCTGCCCAATGAGGCAGCAGCGGCTGCGGTGCTCGACGCGGTCAAGGACGTTCCCTTCCGGATCACGAAGGTCCGCCGCAAAGAGCGAAGGAAGAACCCGGCGGCCCCGTTCACCACCTCGACGCTGCAGCAGGAAGCGGCGAAGCGATTGCGCTTCTCGGCCAAGCGCACCATGCGTATCGCCCAGCAGTTGTATGAGGGCGTCGAGGCGGGTGGCGAAGCCATCGGTCTCATCACCTACATGCGGACGGACTCGACGCGCATCGCGGTGTCGGCGGCGCACTCGGCCCGCGCCTATATCGAGAACGAGTTCGGGGGTAGCTACATCCCCAAGTCGCCGCGCCTCTACACCGGCAAGCAGCAGAAGGGTGCACAGGAAGCGCACGAGGCGATCCGACCCACCTCGGTCCAGCGAACACCCGAGTCGCTCAAGGGCGACCTCGATTCGTACCAACTCAAGCTATACAGCATGATCTGGCAGCGCTTCGTCGCCTCGCAGATGGCACCGGCGGTGTACGATACCACCACCGTCGATTTCGATCTCACGGGCAGCGATCGGCGCAACTACCTGTTCCGGGTCACAGGATCGGTGCTCAAGTTCGACGGCTTCACTCGCCTCTACAAGGGCGTGTACGAGAAAGAAGAGGGTCGGCACCTCGACGACCTCGAGGGCCTGCCCGAGCTGGTCGAGGGAGAGGTCATCGAACTGGTCGAGCTGGGCAAGACCCAGCACTTTACCGAGCCGCCCGCCCGCTTCAGCGAGGCGAACTTGGTCAAGGAGCTGGAGAAGCTGGGCATCGGCCGGCCGTCGACCTATGCCCAGATCCTCTCCACTCTGGTCGAGCGCACGTACGTCGAGCTCGAGAACCGCCGCTTCGCGCCGACGGCGCTGGGCGAAACGGTAGTCCAGGTGTTGATCCGTGTCTTCCCCGAAACCTTCGATGTGGACTTCACGAGCAACCTGGAGGCGAACCTCGACCGCATCGAGGAAGGCGAGCTGGAGTGGCACCAGGTGCTGGAGCGGTTCTACGAGCGCTTCAGCCAGCGGCTCGAGGAAGGGGAAGCCAGGAGCGAGGAGATCATCAAGGAGATCGTCCAGGCGGAGGGCGCGGTCTGCGATCTCTGCAACGCGCCGATGGTCGTTAAATGGAATCGCTACGGTCGGTTCCTCGGCTGCTCGACCTATCCGGATTGCAGGAATACCAAGCCTATCGATGGGTTACCCGACGTCGACCTCGGGGACGAGAAGTGTCCTCAGTGTGGCGGCGATCTGGCGTTGAAGAGTGGACGCTTCGGCCCCTTCGTCGCCTGCTCCGAGTACCCCGAGTGTCGGTTCACGCGCGCGGTGGACGGCAAGCACAACGACGCCGCCGCTGATGCGAAGTGTCCGGATTGTGGCAGTCCGCTGGCGGTGAAGACCGGTCGGTACGGCGAGTTCCTCGCCTGCACCGCGTACCCCAAGTGCAAGCACACGCAGGCGATCAGCCTGGGACTGGACTGCCCGACCTGCAAAGAAGGTGATGTCGTCAAGCGGCGTACCCGTCGAGGACGCGTCTTCCACGGGTGCACACGTTACCCGGAATGCGATTGGTCCAGCTGGGACACACCGGTTGCCTCCGACTGCGCCCAGTGTGGTGCACAGGTCGCGCTTCAGAAGACATCGAAGCGCAAGGGCGACTTCCTTAGGTGCGCCGTCTGCGGCCACGAGTCGGTCACGGAGGGTGCGGTCGGTTCGAGCTCGGACTGAGCGTTGAGGCCGAGCCTGGCCAGTGTCTGAGATCGTCGTTGTGGGTGGCGGCTTGGCGGGAACAGAGGCCGCCTTTCAGCTTGCGCAGAGGGGACACCGGGTCGTCCTGTACGAGATGCGCCCCCGGGTATCGACGCCGGCGCACCAGACCGACGGGCTCGCCGAACTCGTCTGCAGCAACTCCTTCAAGTCGGAAGAACCCACCAACGCTCACGGACTACTGAAAGCGGAGCTACGAGAGCTCGGTTCGCTCATCCTCGAGGTAGCCGATGCGGCGCGGGTACCGGCGGGAGCGGCACTCGCCGTCGACCGCGAACTGTTCTCGCGGGGCGTCGGTGAGGCGATCGAGGCCCACCCCAACATACGGGTGTGCCGTGACGAGATGCGCGAGCTACCGGCTGCCCCCGCTGTCATCGCTACCGGTCCTCTCACATCCGATTCACTGGGCGACTCGATACGCCGTCGTCTGGGTGCCGAGAGTCTGTACTTCTTCGACGCGATAGCGCCGATCGTTTCGGCCGAGTCGATCAATGAGAGCGAGAGCTTCCGTGCCTCGCGTTACGGAAAAGGCCAGGACGACGCCTACGTCAACTGCCCCCTGACTCGCGAGGGTTACGAGGCGTTCCACGAGGCACTGCTTAACGGGGAGGTCTTCCAGACCCACGATTGGGATCGGGTACCGTTCTTCGAGGGTTGCCTTCCTATCGAGGTGCTGGCCGCACGCGGAAAGGATGCCCTCCGCTTCGGCCCCTTCAAGCCCGTCGGCCTCGAGGATCCGCGCACGGGCAAGATACCCTATGCGGTCGTTCAGCTGCGCCAGGAGGACCGAGCCGGTCGTATGTGGGGGTTGGTCGGCTTCCAGACGCGCCTGCGTTATCCTGAACAAGGTCGGGTGATCGGACTGATCCCGGCTCTCGAACACGCCGAGATCCTGCGCTACGGCCAGATCCACCGGAACAGCTACATCAATTACCCGGCGCTCTTGACGCCCCACGGCTCGCCGCCGGACGAGCCGGCACTTGTCTTCGCCGGCCAGCTAACCGGAGTCGAGGGCTACATCGAGTCGACGGCCACCGGACTGCTGGCCGCTCTCAACGTCCATCGGCTGCAGAGCGGTCTCGAACCCACACTGCCGCCGCCGACCACGATGCTGGGCGGTCTGCTTCGCTACCTACGAGAGGCTCATCCGAGTAACTTCCAACCGATGAACGCGAACTTCGGGCTCCTCGACCCGCTAGCGCAGCGTGTCCGTGGCCGGCGCGCGCGTCGGGACGAGCTTGCAGCGCGCGCCCTGCACGAGATACGGGCCTGGATCGCCGGTACGCCGGGCCCTCCAGCTGACGTTTCGCGTTGAGCAGACGGGCCGGCGGCGAGGTTACGATGTCGCGAGATGAGGTTCCGGACTACCTAAAGCACCTGGAGGACGAGCGTCAGCTCTCCCAGCATACCGTGGACGCCTACCGGCGTGACCTCAGGGACCTGAACGGCTTCCTGAACGGTTACTACGGTAGTTCCCAATGGTCCTGGGCCGAGGTCGATCGGCTGGCAGTGCGGGCATTCCTCAGCCATCTGACGATGGCCGAGCTCAAGAGGAGAACGATCGCTCGGAAGCTGTCGGCGGTTCGCAGCTTCTTCCGCTTCCTTCAGCGGGAGGGTATCGTTGCCGCCAACCCCGCCCGCCACGTCAGGGCGCCCAGGGGGGGCCGGGCTTTGCCGGGCTACCTGACCCAGAGAGAGATGTCGCGCCTCTTCGAGCTCGCCGCCCAGAAGGCGGCGGAGCCGGGATGGCGCGGACTGAGAGACCAGGCCCTGATGGAGCTGCTATATTCCGCCGGCCTGCGTCTCTCGGAGGTTCACTCGCTCACCCTGGCGCATCTCGACTTCGAGGGTGGGCGCGTCAAGGTTCACGGCAAGGGGCGCAAGGAGCGGATCGTGCCTATCGGCGGACATGCGGTTAACGCCCTGCGTGCCTACGGGCGCGAGCGCGCGCAGCAGTTCGGTACGCCGGCTCGTGCGGACCCGCTGTTTACCTCAGACCGTGGCGGTCGGTTGTCACGGCGACAGATCCAGCGGATCGCCACGCGCTATATCGAGCTCGTGGCTGAGGAAAGCGGCCTGAGCACCCATTCGGTCCGCCACTCGTTCGCGACGCACCTCCTCGATGAAGGCGCGGACCTGATGGCGATCAAGGAGCTGCTCGGCCACGCATCGCTCTCGACTACCCAAATGTACGCACATACCTCCCGGGAGAGGCTGAGACAGGTCTACCGGGTGGCACACCCCAGAAGCTGACGGAAACGGAAGTCCGGTCTATGGACGATATGAGAATGCGTGGAACGACGATCGTCGCCGTCCGGCGCGACGGCAGCGTCGCGCTCGGCGGCGACGGCCAAGTGACCGTCGGAGATACCATCGTGAAGGCCCAGGCGAGCAAGGTGCGTGCGTTAAAGGACGGGGCTGTCCTCGCAGGCTTCGCCGGGTCGGTCGCCGACGCGCTGACGCTGTTCGAGAAGTTCGAGGAGAAGCTCGATCGCTTCCCGGGCAACCTGCCCCGTGCCGCGGTCGAACTGGCGAAAGAGTGGCGGAGCGACCGTATCCTGCGTCGTCTGGAAGCGCTCCTGGCGGTCGTCGATGCGAAACACTCGTTCCTGCTATCCGGCAGTGGCGAGGTCATCGAGCCCGACGATGACATCCTCGCCATAGGTAGCGGCGGTCCGATGGCGCTGGCGGCGGCGCGAGCACTGCAGGCGCATTCCGAGCTGAACGCGCTCGAGATCGTCCGTTGCAGCCTGGAGATCACCGGCGAGATCTGCATCTACTCGAACACCGCAATCACCGTACTGGAGCTTGGATCGAAGAGCTGATGAACGACTCGCTTCCCTCCCAACCCGAGAGCTTGTCCTCTGACCAGCGCGGCGGCAAGCCGGCGCTTCACGACGAGCTGACGCCGCGGCAAATAGTCGCCGAGCTCGACAAGTACGTAGTCGCGCAGGACGCGGCGAAGAAGGCCGTGGCGATCGCCCTCCGGAACCGCTGGCGACGGCAGCAAGTCGCCGAGGACCTCAGGGACGAGATCTTGCCCAACAACATCATCATGATCGGTCCCACCGGGGTCGGTAAGACCGAGATTTCGCGCCGCCTGGCTCGCCTGGCCGGCGCTCCCTTCATTAAGGTCGAGGCGTCCAAGTTCACCGAAGTCGGCTACGTGGGGCGCGATGTAGAGTCCATGGTGCGAGATCTCGTCGACACCGCCGTCAACATGGTCCGCGGTGAACGCGAGGACGAAGTGCAGGACATGGCGGATGAGCGCGTCGAGGAACGGCTGCTTGACCTGCTCCTGCCGAGCAGTGAGGAGAGGGGCACGGCCCCGGCGGCCTTCGTAGTGTCGCCGCGCGGCGAAGCACTGGATCAACGGCCCGCACCCGAGGAGGAAGACGAAGAGGCGCTCAAGGAACGACGCAAGAGGACTCGCGAGAAGCTGCGAGGGCTCCTGCGGGATGGGAAGCTCGAGAACAAGGAGATCGAGATCGAAGTCACACAGACGACCTTCCCCGTAGTCGAGTTCCCCGGCATGGAAGGGATGGACTACAACGTCTCGGAGATGCTCCAGGAGATGTTGCCGAAGCGCAGCAAGAAGCGCTCAGTCTCCGTCTCAGAGGCGCGGCGTATCCTGCTCGCCGATGAGCTCGACAAGCTTGTCGACATGGACGACGTGGTAAACGAGGCACTCGACCGCGTCGAGCAGATGGGGATCGTCTTCCTCGACGAGCTCGACAAGATCGCCGGCGAACGGGGACCCGCTGGTGGGCCTGATGTCTCTCGGGGCGGCGTCCAACGCGACCTGCTACCGGTGGTGGAGGGGTCGAACGTCCAAACCAAGTACGGCATGGTTCACACCGACCACATACTCTTCATCGCCGCCGGCGCGTTCCATGCCGCCAAGCCCTCAGACCTCATCCCGGAACTCCAGGGACGTTTTCCGATCCGTGTCGAGCTCGCCCCGCTTACCGAAGCCGATTTTGTCAGGATCCTGACGGAGCCGAAAAACGCCCTGCTCACCCAGTATCGCGCCCTCGTCGAGACCGAGGGAGCCAGGCTCGAGTTCAGCGACAGCGGGGTCGCCGAAATCGCCAGGATCGCCGCCGATGTCAACCAGCGGATGGAGAACATCGGCGCGCGCCGACTCCACACCGTCCTTACAACCCTGCTCGAGGACCTCATGTTCGATCTCCCCGAGCTCGGCCCCAAGAAGATCCTCGTTGACGACGAGATGGTCCGCGAGCGGCTCGCCGACGTCGTCAAGGATGAGGACCTGCGCCGCTACATACTGTAGGGAATTCGCGAATCCGGGAATTCAGGGAATCGGGAATTCGAGAGTTTACATACTCGGAAGTCGAGCCGCGAATCCGAGGAATCCGTGGAATCCGTGGAAACCGTGGAATCCGTGGAATCCGCGGAGTCGCCGAGTCCCGGATACCTCGGATTCCTCGGATACTCGCCTTCTCTAATTCCCGAATCGCCGAATCCCGGAACCGCCGAATCCCCGAATCCCCGAATCCCCGAATCCCCGAATCCCCGAATCCCCGAATCCCACCGATTCTACTGGTGTGACTTCCCATTCCTGCTAAATTGGCAGTCAGCGGTCTTCCGAAATCAATCCTAACTGCTCAACGAACGACAGGGACCGATGGTCAGCGACCTCAAGAGAACGCCACTGTACGAGGAGCACCTGAAGCTAGGCGGCAAGATCATCCCGTTCGCCGGCTTTGAGATGCCGGTCCAGTACCCTGCCGGCGTGTCGGCGGAACACCAGGCGGTTCGCGAGCATGCCGGCCTCTTCGACGTGTCCCACATGGGAGAATTCCTGCTCGAGGGGGAGAGGGCGGCGGGGTTCATGGATTACCTGGTGGCGAACGACATCTCGCGCCGCGAGCCGTGGCAGGCCACGTACTGCGTCATGTGCAACGAGAATGGTGGGGTCGTCGATGACCTGCTGGTCTACAAGTTTCCGGATCGATTCCGGCTGGTTGTCAACGCAGCGAATATCGACAAGGACTTCGATTGGGTCTCGCAGTGTTTGGAGCGGTTTGGAGCTGATCGGGTAGAGCTCGTGAATGAGAGCGACGCCATAGCGCTTCTGGCGCTACAGGGCCCCGAGAGCGAGACGATCCTTGCTCCACTCTCCGACCTCGATCCGTCGACCCTCGGGTACTATCGGTTTGCCGAGTCCCGGGTGGCCGGTGAGCCGTGCGTGGTCAGCCGGACCGGCTACACGGGAGAGGACGGCTTCGAGCTGTATTGCGAGCCCGGCGCCGCGGCCAAGCTATGGGACGCGCTGCTCGGGACGGGCAGCGAGCGACTCCAGGCGGTGGGCCTCGGCGCACGGGATACGCTCCGACTCGAGGCGGGCCTCGCGCTCTACGGGAGCGACATCGACGATGAGACGACGCCGCTCGAGGCCGGCCTCGGTTGGACCGTCAAGCTGGACAAAGGCGAGTTCATCGGTCGGGACGCCCTGCTGGCTCAGAAGGAGAAGGGCCTGGAGCGAAAGCTCTGCGGCTTCGTCCTCAAGCAGCGCGGCTTCCCGCGTCCGGGATACGAGATCCGCTGCCGCGGTGCGGCTGTCGGCACCGTCCGCAGCGGCACTGTCGGCCCCACATTGGGGCAGGGGATCGGGACCGGCTACCTGCCGCCGGAGCTGGCCAAGCAGGGCACCGAAATAGAGATCGTGATCAGGGGCAGATCCAACGCTGCGGAGGTTGTGAAGATGCCCTTCTATAAGGAGGGCTCCGTCAAACGGTGATCCGCGTCGCAATACTGACGGTGAGCGACGGGGTCGCCGCCGGAGAACGGGAGGATACCTCGGGCGAGGTGCTCGCTGCGTGGCTAGAGCAGCGCGGCTGGTCTCTTGCCGAGCAAAGCGTGGTCCCCGATGAGGCGCGGGAGATCGCCGCTGTCCTCTCTGATTGGGCTGACCATGCCCAGCTGGACCTGATCCTCACAACCGGCGGCACCGGTTTCGGACCCCGTGACGTCACGCCTGAAGCGACATCGGCCGTGCTCGAGCGTCCCGCCCCCGGCCTGGCGGAGGCGCTGCGCGCGGCCGGCATGCAGAACACCCCGTTCGCCGCCTTGGGCCGCGGGGTGGCGGGAATCCGCGGCAGGTGCCTGATCGTCAACCTGCCGGGAAGCGAGAAGGCGGTTCGCGAGGGTCTGGAAGTACTCGAGCGGGTCGTCCCGCATGCCGTTGACCTGCTGGCCGGCAGGACGGAGCACTCCTGAGAATGGCGAGAATACTCGTAACTACCGCTGACCTGGAGAGAGCGGCGCCGCTGCAGAAGGCGCTCGAGTCTGCCGGCGATATCCAGCTCTTGGCGAGCGCCCAGGACGCCCGCGCCGCCCTCGGATCGGTCGATGATGAACGGGTCGCGGTAGTCGTGTCCGGCGGCCTGGGCGAGCCAGAGACTGAGGCGCTGATCGCGGCAGTTTACGAGGAAGCACCTCAGTTTCCGGTCGTGGTCTTGCTCGGTGAAGGTGAAATGCGACCCCCCGACGTAGGGGTCTACGTCGGAGTCGACGAGTACCTGCAGGCACCGCTCGATCACGAGGAGGTTGCACTCGTCATTCGCCGACTGATCGACCGCAAGGCCCTGAAGGCGGAATTGGGAATCGTCGGGAAATCGGCCGCCATCCAGGAAGTGGTCGAGAAGGTCGCGCAAATCGCCGCCGTGGGCTCGACCGTGCTGATCACCGGCGAAAGCGGGACGGGCAAGGAGTTGGTCGCACGAGGGCTCCACCGGCTCTCCCCCAGACGTGGAAAACCCTTCATCGCTGTAAATATCGCCGCCTTGCCCGAGACGCTCCTCGAGTCGGAGCTCTTTGGGCACGAAAAGGGCGCGTTTACGGGCGCCAACGCGCTCCGCAAGGGCATGTTCGAGCTGTCCAACGGCGGCACTGTGTTCCTCGACGAGATCGCCGAAATGCCGCCGGGCTCACAGACCCGACTGCTGAGGGTTCTCGAGCAGCGGGAGTTCATGCGTGTCGGCGGTAGCGAATCCCTCAGGGTCGACGTCCGTGTGATAGCCGCCACAAATAGTGATTTGCGCCAGGCCGTGGAGTTGGGCGAGTTCCGGCGTGACCTGTACTACCGCCTGGATGTGCTGAACATCCATCTGCCCCCGCTGCGCGGCAGGCGTGAGGATATCCCGCTTCTCGTGCACGCCTTCATCCGTGAGCTCAGCCGCGAACACCAGCGAGAGTTCAAGGGGATCGCTCCCGAGGCGATGGACATCCTCGTGGGCTACGATTGGCCGGGCAACGTGCGCGAGCTGAGAAACCTGGTCGAGTCGATGGTCGTGCTCGCTCCCGGTTCGATCATTCGACCTGTAGACATACCCCCCGATGTGCGCCACGGTGCGCGGCGCACCCTGCCGAGCCCCGTCGTCACCGGTGCAGGACTGCCCCAGCCCGGCGCGTCGAGCGATAGCCCTGCCCGGCTACCGCAGATGGAGTTCATCTTCCGTACGCTCGTCGACCTGAAGTTCGATGTCGAGGACCTGCGCAGGGAGTTCGAGCTCTACAAGCGCAGGCATCCCGAGCTGACCGCTGCCCGTGAGGCTGCTGTGGTTGAAGCGCCGGCGTCGGCCTCGGAGCGCCAGCTACCTGAAGAGCTCGACGTGGAGGCCGCCCCGGCGCCGCCGATCCCGCCGGAGGGAAGCCAGGCCATTCTGTTTCGTCCCGGGATGACTTTGGAGGAGCTGGAGCGAGCGGCGATCATCGCTACACTGAATTCGGTCGGCGGCAACCGCCGCCGTGCCTCCGACATGCTGGAGATTGGCGAGCGAACGCTCTATCGTAAGCTGAAGGAGTACGAGATCGACGCCTGAGCCCGGGA
>JBDHHM010000041.1:0-10889 GCA_039589355.1 Gemmatimonadota bacterium
GACACCACTTACGATCCGTTCGACCTGCCGTTCACGACCTTCCACCTGGAAGCCGATGGGCGGTCGATCAGCTTCGAAGTCCGGCCGCACCACTACACCTGTGATACCGAAGACTACCGGTGCAGGAGAGGGGAAGCCGAGCGTCAGAGCATGGACCGCAACGTCGTGACCTCGCCGGACGGCACGTACGCGGCCTTCATCCGTGACTTCAATCTCTGGGTGCGTGAGACCGAGACCGGAACCGAGACGCAGCTCACCAGCGACGGCATCGAGGACTTCGGCTACGCCACGAACAACGCCGGTTGGGCGAGGAGCGACCGTCCGGTTCTCCTCTGGTCACCCGATTCCAGGATGATCGCGACGTTCCAGCACGACGGCCGGGGCGTCGGGGAGATGTACATGGTGTCCACCAACGTGGGCCATCCGCGGCTCGAGGCGTGGAAGTACCCGCTCCCGGAGGACAGCGTCATCTTCCGAATCCATCGTGTGGTGATCCATCTCGATGGACCGCGCGTCGTTCGACTGCAGATGCCGCCCGACCAGCATCGCTCCACCGTATGCGACCACATCGCCTGCCGCGGCACGTTCGCCGACGTGGAGTGGAGTGCAGACGGGTCCGTGCTGGCCTTCGTTTCGACCTCACGGGACCACAAGCACTCGGTGCTTCGCGTCGCCGATCCCGAGACGGGAGCCGTGCGCGACGTCTTGGAGGAGACCGTCGAGACGTTCTTCGAGTCGGGGGGCAACTGGCGCCTGCTGGCCGAGTCGGACGAAGTGCTCTGGTACTCGCACCGGGATAACTGGGGGCACCTGTACCTCTACGATCTGGAGAGCGGCCGTCTGAAGAACCAGGTCACCACCGGCGATTGGAACGTGCTCAGCCTCGTCCGCATCGACGACCGGACGCTCTACCTCAGCGGCGTCGGTCGGGAGGCCGGTGACCCGTACTTCCGCTACCTGTACCGCGTGCGGATGGACGGCAGCGATATCGCGCTCCTCACGCCGGACAGCGCCGACCACACGATCACGCTCGCGCCGTCGGGTCGCTACTTCGTCGACAGTTACTCGACGCCCGACACGCCACCGATCGCGGTGCTGCGCGACATCAGCGGTCGGACGCTGGTCGACCTGGAGGAGGCGGACATCTCGCAGCTGCTGGCCACGGGCTGGACGCCGCCGATCCCGTTCACCGTGAAGGCCCGCGACGGTGTGACCGATCTGTACGGTCTCATGTATAGGCCGACCGATTTCGACCCGTCAGAGAAGTACGCGATCATCAACAGCAACTACCCGGGCCCGCAGTCGGGGAGCGTGGGACGCCGGAGCTTCTCGGCGTCTCGTGGTGACACGCGGGCGCTGGCCGAGCTGGGATTCATCGTCGTCCAGCTCGACGCCATGGGCACGCCGATGCGGTCGAAGACCTTCCACGAGACGTACTACGGCAACATGGGCGATAACGGACTCCCGGATCAGATCACCGGGATGAAGCAGCTGGCGGAGCGCCACCCGTGGATCGATCTCGACCAGGCGGGGATCTACGGGCATTCGGGCGGCGGCTTCTCCTCGGCCGACGCCATCATGAGGTACCCGGACTTCTTCAAGGTCGCGGTGTCACAGGCCGGGAACCACGACAACCGCAACTACGAGGACGACTGGGGTGAGAAGTGGCAGGGGCTGCTGGTCGAGAACGCCGACGGCACCACAAATTACGACAACCAGGCCAACCAGCTGTTGGCGGAGAATCTGAAGGGGAAACTGCTCATCGCCCACGGCACGATGGATGGCAACGTTCCGTACTACAACACTCTCCTCGTCGTCAACGAGCTGATCGCGGCCAACAAGGATTTCGATTTCATCCTCTTCCCGAACCGCGGCCATGGCTTCAGCCGCGAGACATACATGACGCGGCGGCGCTGGGATTATTTCGTGCGCCACCTCATGGGGGCCGAGCCGCCGGCCGAGTACGAGTTCCAGCCCGCGGCCCCGAGAAGATTCTGACCGTGAAGCGGCGGCCACGCTGAACCGCAGCGTGAAGAAGCCGGAAGGCACTGAGCCTTCCGGCTTTCTCCAGCGAAACGAAACAGCCCGGGACCTTACTAGATAACCCTTTTAGCCCCATCCTCGGCGCGCCGCCGGGGATTGCCACGGCGACCGGCGGTGGGTGAAACCGAGACGATGCAATTCCTGTTGACGAGCAGCATGACATCGCCGACGCGAACAGGGAAGAATAGGTTATCCGAACCGTTCAAGAAGTCCTGGAGCCTTCGACCCCCATCGGGCCTCGCGTATGTGGCGTTCCCGTTAAGGCTGGTGCCGTCGTCTAGGAGCACCTCCAGGCTATGCGTCGTGATTAGGCCCGCCTGCTCCAACTCTTGCGGATAGCCTGCTCCGATTTCCTGTTCGGCTGGGACCACGAGCAACACCACAGCGTCTCTCTGAAGAAGGACAACCTTGCCATCCGTATCGGCCGCGGGAATGAAACCGCTCCCCCCGTTCAGCAGATCGCTTGGGCGTTCGCGCCCCCATTGGCTGTCGCCGCATTCGGAGAGGTAGAGCCAGACGTCCTTTGGAGCGTGACCTCTCAGCACCACCTGGGCCAGAACTCGACGTTTCGGTACCTGATACGCCTTGTTCGTCGCCAGGTCGTGATCATGGGAATGGGTCGTCCCCCTCTTATTGGTAGGGGCACTTAACAGAGATTGGACGTAAGACACGTTAGCTACCTCCCCACCGGCGGGCAGTCGACACGGCACCTAACACCCAATTCAGCAAGTCTGCTGCCAGAGTAGGGGCGGCTGCCGGCCGCGTCAGCCTGGCTCTTAGCGCACCGAGACGGAGTCGCGCCACAGACAAACGTAGCGCCGACGCAACAGTGGAACCTGGGCGCGGGGCAAATTCCGGCGCCAGCGGGCACCCGTGAGCACAAGCTCAGAAAGCCGGAAGGCACCCAGCCTTCCGGCTTTTTCTAGCGAAGGAAACAGGCCGCGGCCTTACTGCGCCCTCCTCGGATAGTCGGGGGCATCGTCGACGGCCCAGCGGATGAATTCCCGCAGGTCGTTGTTGGATTTGGCGAGGTCCGGCTTGCGCAGGTACATCATGTGCCCGCTCTCGTACCAGGAGAAGCGGAAGCGGTCCCTGAACTCGCCGCCCGGCTGCAGGTGTGAGATCGTGTACACGGCGCTGTAGTAGTCCGTGGCGGAGTCGTAGTAGCCACCCTGGATCATCACCTTCAGGTAGGGGTTGTCACGCATGGCCTGGCGCAGCATCTGCCCCACGTTCGCACCGTCATCACGGTTCCACGGCCGCACGTTGCCCCAGACGTTGTACTTCAGATCCGGGTTGTAGCGTAGCTCCCCACGGATGTAGCGGTTCACGGCATCGCTGAAGGCGCCGTCCCAGTCCGACATAGCCGGGTCGTACTCGGGACGCTCACCGGCGGCATCCATGTCCACGCCGAGGTAGCGACTGTCCAGGCGTCCCACGGTGAGGCGCTGGTCGCGCAAAAGCTCCTTCCAGAAGCGTCGCGAGTTGATGCGCAGGTTCGTCGACATGACGTACTCGGAGGTGAGACCCGTGTAGCGGGCCACCTGCCGCGCCATGTCGGTGCGCGCGGCGTCTTCCAGGCGGTCGCCCTGCACCAAGGCGCCCAGGTAGTCGCCCATGGCAAAGGCCTCGACTTCGTCGAGGAAGGCCCGGACGGGCATGGCCTGGAGATCGTCGGCGAGCTGACGGTGATACCACGCCGTGGCCGCGAGGTGCGGCAGCGACGTGGCGTACGAGACGTCCTCGCCCGCATCTACGTTGAGCCCCGTCATCGAGACGAGGATGACACCGTTCAGGTAGAGTTGGTGACGGTCGGCGAGATGCCCGGCCAAGCCCGACGCCCGTGTCGTCCCGTAGCTTTCGCCGATCAGGAACTTGGGCGACATCCAGCGGTCCTTCCGCAATATATAGAGGCGGATGAACTCGCCGACCGACTCGATGTCCGACATCGTCCCGTGGTACTTGTGAAGGTCCTCGCCCTCCACCATGCGGCTGAAGCCGGTAGCGATGGGATCGATGTAGACGATGTCCGCCGCATCGAGAATCGAGTGCGGGTTGTCCTCCAGACCGCCCGGAGGCCTGAGCGCGAAGCCTTCATCGTCGTACACTACGTGCCGGGGCCCCGTGTACCCCATGTGCATCCAGACCGACGCCGTGCCCGGACCACCGTTGAAGGAGAAGATCAGCGGCCGGGTGCTCTTGTCCTGTATCCCGTCCCGGGTATAGGCGATGTAGAACATCTTCGCCGTGACCTTCCCGTCGTCGCGGATCGGGAGCCAGCCGGCCTCGGCCGTGTAGCTGACGTTCTGGCCGTTGATGCGAGCGCTGTGCTGCGTGACGACGGGCTCGTCCGGCAACAGATCCGCTTCCGTGCCGGCCGCGTTCGCCCTGGCCGACGCCTGCTGCGGGCGCGACGGCTGTTGGGCAGCCGCCGGGCCGACCTGCAGACCGAGCGTGCAGACGAACAGCAGCGCGAGAACACTTCTGGTCCTCATGGGTCTCCTCCAGGCTGCGGTCGCGGTAGGGGCTGGGACGTGTAGATGGTATCGCGGGGGGGATGGCGTGGCAAATGGGGGGAGCGTGGCCGCCCACGGGTTGCAGGTCAGGGTGACGCCAGCCGCGCGAAGCGACGAGTGGAGCCGGGGAAATCCATCCCCATGGCCAACCCGGCCAGCAGGCCGTACAGGCCTCCGCTCAACACCAGCCTCGCATCGAACGCGAAGGCGAGACCCGCCGGGTGGCCGCCTGGAATCGTCGTGAGCACGATGCCGCACGCGAACGACAGTACGGCCATCCACTGATAGATGCGCAACCCACCTACAACCGGCGTTTGCGGCTCGCCGCGATACGACTCCTCCACGAAACGCGCGACCCCGGCGAGCATGAGATACGTGCCGGCCACGAGACCGAACGCCGCACCCAGCGACCACATCCGAAGTAGGAGCACCCCGATCACGACGTTCCCCAGGATGGAGTAGAGCGGCGTCGGATGAAGAGGAACGCCCCGTAGACCCGCCAGGGTGCACACGCGGGAACAGGACCTCCAGTAGCGGATGCCGACACCTTCCGGAGCTTCGGACCCGTGGCAACATCCTTGAACCAGGCAGCGCAGTCGGCCGAGCGCCTGCAGCCACGGCGCCTCCATCGCGATTAGAGCAAGGAGGAAGATCACATCGCCGCCCACCGCACCGGCGAGGATCGCACCGGTTACGGCACCGATCACGCCGCCGTAGTACCCGAACGGACGGGAGAGCTTGGGAGACCCTTCGAGTTGTTGGGCCCACAGGCCCGCACCCGCCAAGCCGCACAGGTGCACGGACACCAGCTGCCAGAACACCTGTGGGCCGCCGAGTGAGCCCGATATCCACAGGCCCACCGCGCCGGCCAAAGCGGCGTACAAGCCATGGTTGATGAGCCGCACGCCGTGCCAACGGCACTCGTACCATGAGTTGGCAACCGCCTCCGCAACCCGCCGCACTAGCTGCCACACGCGGCGGCGCTGCAACAGCAGTAGGAACACGATCGTGGCCGCGCCCAGGTCGGCCAGTGCGTGCATGCCCGTCGTGATGCAACTGACGGCGATGAGGATCGCCCACGTCCAACCCGCAGCACCCCAGGCCCGGGATCGCGTCGCCCACCCATCGGCGACGATGAAGCTCCAGATAACGTGAAAGGCGGGAAAGGCGGCAACCGTGTGCGACATCGCCCGCTCGAACATCAGTGCGTGGCCGAGGATCGTGCGCGGCTCGAAGGGGCGCGGAGGGGCAATCACGGGCACAGTCAGGTAAATGAGAGTCACCAGCGCCGTCGATATCAGCCCCATCTCCGCCAGACGGCGCAAGTCGGCTTGCCTCCGCAGGACGAGCGGCGCCGAGAGGACGAAAAGGTATATGCTGCCGTATATCGCCTCCGTCCACTCGAGAACCGGCCAGTCGCGTTCGAAGGGGAGATGCGCGACGAGCGCGTCTGCAGGTATGCCCAGGCGGTACACGGCCTCAAAAGCCACCGACCACGGAATGAGTACGAGCAAGTAGATCGACGCGCGGTCCCAACGCGTAGGCGGGTCCGGGCGGTCCGGTGGCAGCGAAACGAGCGGTACGTGAATCGCCTCCGTACCGAAGCGCCGGCGAAGATCGTGCCGCTCGTAACCCAGCACGAGAGCAGCCAACGCCAGTGCCACCATAGGCGAAACCAACCAGATGCCGCTAGGCGACCCCAGGAAGATCGCCACTCCAAAGCAGGCCACGACGAAGCCCAGGTAGATCGGGTGCGGAGTTAGCCTGTAGATCCCACTCGTCACGTACACGGGAGGTGGATAGGGATTCATCGGTAAGCCCCTCCCGTACGTGACGAGGGCGGCCATTCCGGCCACCATCAGGGCCACACCGACTGCGATAGGAATGAGCGCCGCCCAACCGTACGGGATCGTGGGCAGCGGCACTATCTGGTCCGTCGCGACAGCCCACCAGGCCAATACGGCCGGGGCCACTACCACGAACACGAAACCGTAGACGATCTTCCCAAGCAATGTCAGTTTCATCTCAGCCGGACGACCTCGTGTACCGCCCATCCCGAGCTCGACCCCGTGCTCGTAGTGAACGTTCCGGGCGCGAGCCACTTGGTCTCATGCGCGTTCTTGAATGCCCTGTGCAGCCACAGGCGTGCGGCCGGAATCGCGCGGAGCGCTGTGGACAGCAATCGCCCCTCACGCAGCACGACGTCGTCCCGCAGCTCGACGATGCCGTGATCGCCCGGCAAATCGACGCGCCCCACGCCGATGGTCACGTCAGACACCTCGACACCGTTGTGAAACACCCAGCGGCGTGGCTCTTCACCGGCCCACTCGATCCACGTCACCGCATCCTTCGGGGACAGGAAGCGTCCCCAGCGGAGCTGATCGAACGGCAACCGCCACGGCTTCACCGACGAGGTGAGCTGCTCGGCGTATCCCAAACCCGAGAGCCGGCCCGCCCCTGCGAGGTCGATACGCGCCTCGGCGCACGGTAAGTGGCAGTGCCACGTAATCGACCCCTCGGCCGTCTCGAGCAGCACGCGACGGACGGCGGGGACCCGGGCGGTCCACAGCGCCCGGATACCGAGGCGTTTGCAGTCCCAGCGGAGTCCATCGTCTTGAACGATGGGAGCGGCACATGCGCGTATGAAGTACCGTTCGCGCGTGGCATCGTAGAGAGGTTTGTAGAGAGTCGCCGCGTAGGGAATGTTGACCGGTCCCCACCGCATCCGAGCCCAATACCCGACGAAAGCGATGCCCTCATCGCTCACGCAGTCGCAGTACCACTTCGAGAGAAGAAACATCAGCGGTCCAAGCTGCACGTCAGGTGGCCAGGGCTGCCCCCAAAGAACCGAGAGGCAGTCAAGCGGGGGTCAAGAGCCACACGAGTTCGCGCATGCTCGGATGCGCTGGCTACTTGCCCGTGTGATTGCCGCCGGTTTCGACAACCTCCACCCGCAGCTAGGTACCATGCGGCGAGTACCCCAAGAGCGCAACAGAAATCCATAGTCAGTAGCAGTATCAAACCGCCGGGACCGGCTACCGCGGCGAAGTGGCAATTGCACCTACAGCTGGCCCCCGCTAGAATTCGGAAAACACTTCAGACGGGAGCTAGGGCAATGCGAACAATCGTCGGGACAACCGCATGCGCCGTCGCACTCACTATGGTGGTGGCGTGCGGCGAACAGACTGCAACTACAATTGATGAGGAGATGAACATGCTCCTCGCGGAGTGGACCGGGCCGTACGGAGGCGTTCCGGCCTTCGACAGGATGGATCTCGCTTATCTGAAGCCTGGCCTCGAGGCAGGCATGGCGACGGGCCTCGCCGAGATTGCCGCGATCGCCGAGAACCCGGAGCCGGCGACCTTCGAGAACACGATCGTCGCGATGGAGCGCACCGGCCAGGTGCTTGACCGCGTGTCGACCTATCGCGGGATCTGGAGCTCCAATATGTCGAGTCCGGAGTTCCGCGATATCCAGATGGAGATGGCACCTAAACTGTCGGAGTACAGCTCCAAGATCATTCAGAACCAGGCGCTCTTCGATCGCATCAGGACGGTGTACGAGAGCGACGAGGCGAAAACGCTGCGTCCCGATCAGCAGCGTCTGCTGCAGCTGGTCTATGATCGGTTCGCGCGCAACGGCGCGACGCTGTCCGGTGAAGCGAAGGAGCGCTACGCGGAGATCAACCAGCGTCTCGCCGAGTTGCATACTCAATTCGGCAACAACGTACTGGCGGATGAAGAAGGCTATGTCACTTACCTGAGGCAAGACCAGCTGGGCGGCTTGCCGGAGTCCTTCGTTCGGGCGGCGGCCGCAGCGGCGACCGAGCGTGACCATGAAGGCGAGTACGCGGTCACGAACACGCGCTCGTCCATGGATCCCTTCCTGACGTTCTCGGATGAGCGCGATCTGCGCGAGCAGGTCTGGAGAACGTACTACAGCCGCGGCGACAATGGCGATGAGCACGACAACAACGCCGTGATCGTGGAGATCTTGCAGCTGCGCCACGAGCGCGTCCAGCTGCTCGGTTACGAGAACTACGCAGCCTGGCGGCTGGAGAACCGCATGGCCAAGACGCCGGAGCGGGCGTTCGCGCTACTGGAAGCGGTGTGGCCGGCCGCGATCGCGCGCGTCGAAGAGGAAGTCGCCGACATGCAGGCGATCACGGACGCCGAGGGCGCCGGGATCACGGTCGCGCCCTGGGACTATCGCTACTACGCGGAGAAAGTGCGCAAGGCGAAGTACGACCTCGACTCTGACGAGGTGAAGCAGTACCTGCAGCTCGACAATCTGATCGACGCGATGTTGTTCGTCGCCGGCGAGGTATTCAACTTCGACTTCACGCCGGTTCCGGAAGGCTCCGTTCCGGTCTTCCACCCGGACGTGAACGTCTGGGAGGTCACGGACAGACAATCCGGCGACCACGTCGGTGTCTGGTATCTCGATCCGTTCGCGCGTACGGGCAAGCGATCCGGCGCTTGGGCGTCCGCGTATCGCAGTCACGAGACCTTCGACGGCCCGAAGACGCCGCTCGGCTCCAACAACTCCAACTTCATCAAAGGGGCGCCGGGCGAGCCGGTTCTCGTCTCATGGACCGACGCCGAGACCTTGTTCCACGAGTTCGGCCATGCGCTACACTATCTGTCGTCCAGCGTCGACTACCCGACGCTCAACGGCGGCGTGCGGGACTACACGGAGTTCCAATCGCAGTTGCTGGAGCGCTGGCTCCTGACGGACAGAGTGATCGACACGTATCTCGTGCATGTCGAGACAGGGGAGCCTATCCCGGACGAACTCGTCGCTAAGATCCGGAACGCGGCGACGTTCAATCAGGGATTCGAAACGACGGAGTACCTGGCCTCGGCGCTCGTCGACATGATGTACCACACGATGGATCCGACGGGCCTGGACCCGGACGCGTTCGAGCGCCAGGCACTCGAACGGCTCGGGATGCCGGAGCAGATCCCGATGCGGCACCGCAGCCCGCACTTCGCACACATCTTCTCAGGCGAGGGCTACTCGGCGGGCTACTACAGCTACATATGGGCGGATGTTTTGACGGCCGACGCGGCAGAAGCCTTCGCCGAAGCGCCGGGCGGGTTCTACGACCGGGAGCTGGCGAGGAGGCTGGTCGACAATCTGTTCGCCGTCAGGAACGCGGTGGATCCGGCGGATGCCTATCGGGCGTTCCGTGGACGGGATGCAGAGATCGATGCACTTATGCGGGATCGCGGATTTCCGGTTCCGTGAGTTTTGTCGCCCCGCAGCTCAGATCGAGCTGCGGGGCGCTTCTCGTCTCCTTGGGACGAGCGGCGATAGGGTCTTGCCCCGCAGTCCGCACCCACTAAGATCCCCTCAGAGGTCGGTTTTTTTGCGCGCTCCACCTTTTGAGGCCAAGAATGCTCGACGCCCTCATCCGTCACACCAGCGTTCTGGAAATAGTCGGCGACATTATCCGGGTCCGGGCCACGGACGCAGCCCTTGGGGACCTGGCCGTGGTGGAGAACACGGACGGAGAGGTCTCCAGCGCCAGCGTGGTGGAACTGAATCGGGAGATCGCCAGCCTCCAGGTGTTCGCGGGCGGCAAGGGCATCTCGACGAGCAGGTCACCTTCTCCAACCACATCCTGGGCCGAATCTTCCGGGGCTCGGGCGAGCCCATCGATGGGAAGCCACCCCTGACCGCCGACCCGACCATCCGGGTGGCGGGCCCCACCGTGAACCCGATGATGCGGGTCATGCCGTCGAAGGGAAGCCACCCCTGACCGCCGACCCGACCATCCGGGTGGCGGGCCCCACCGTGAACCCGATGATGCGGGTCATGCCGTCGAAGATGATCGAGACTGAAGTCCCGATGATTGATCTCTTCAACAGCCTGGTGGAGAGTCAGAAGATCCCGATCTTCTCGGTGGCGGGTGAACCCTACAACGCGCTGCTGGCCCGGATCGGTTTCCAAGCGGACGCCGACGTGGTGGTCTTCGCGGGCCTGGGCCTGATCTTCGACGACTTTCACTTCTTTAAGACCTCCTTCGAGGAGAACGGGGTCTCCCATCGCACGATTATGTACGTGAACCTGGCATCCGACCCGATCATCGAACGGCTGCTGGTTCCGGACATGGCCCTGGCGGTGGCGGAGCGATTCGCCATGGTGCGGGGCAAGCGAGTTCTGGTTCTCATGACCGACATGACGGCCTACGCCGACGCCATGAAAGAGATCGGCGTGGCCCGGGAGAGGATTCCGGCAACCCGCGGGTACCTGGGGGATCTCTACACGCAGCTCGCTCGTCGGTACGAGAAGGCGTGCGATTTCAAGGGGGCCGGCTCGGTCAC
>JBDHHM010000042.1:0-12039 GCA_039589355.1 Gemmatimonadota bacterium
GCGGCGACAGCAGCAGGAGAACGAGCGATTGCGGGCGCAGGCCAACGACTCGCGCAACCAGTCGGGCGGTGGTGCGTCGCAGCGGCAGCTGGCCGAGGAGGCGGAGGAACTGGCTCGCCGGCTGGAGCGATTGTCGCGCGAGCAGTCGCTGCCCGAGCTGAACCAGACCGCGCGCGAGTTGCGCGAAGCGGCGGAGAGGATGCGGCAGGCGGCGGCGAGCTCGAGAAGCGGGGGCCTGTCCGAGGGTCTTTCGGCGCTGGATCGCCTGAGAGAAGCGCGCCGGTTGCTCGATGAGAACCGCGCGGCGGGCCTCGAGCGTGACGTCGCGGACGCGCTGCGGCGCGCCGAGCGCCTGGCGGAGGAGCAGCGCCGGGTGATAGAGGATGTGGAGCGGTTGGCCGAGGGCGGGAATCAGTCCGGGCGGCTGCGGCGCTTGATGGAGCGCAAGGAGGAGATGGCGGAGGAGACGGCGGAACTGGAGGCCGACCTGGACCGCCTGGCCCGGGAGTCGCGCAGCGAGCAGCGCGATGCGTCGCGCCGGCTGCGGGAGGCGGCGAACGCGATACGCGATGACAAGCTCGAGGACAAGATCCGCTATTCCCGCGGCGTAGTGCAGCAGCGCTCGCCCGAGTACGCCCGCAACTTCGAGGAGGAGATAGCGGACGACATCGAGGAGCTGCGCGAGCGGATCGAGATGGCGCGCGACGCTATCGGCGAGTCCGACGAGCAACGGCTCGCCCGCACGCTCGACGAGGCGCGCGACCTGACACGCTCGCTCGAGTCGCTGGAGGAGCGAGTCGAGCAGGGGGCAGAGGGCGCCCAGCAGGGTGAAGCTACCGGCCAACCCGGCCAGGGGCAGGGTGGCGAGCAGCAGGGCGAACAGCGAGAGCCGAGCGGGGGGCAGCGGTTCAACGAGTCGAGCGCGGACGGCTTCCCCGGGTTCACGCCGGGCGACGTCCGGCAATTCCGCCGCGAGTTCCGGGAGCGACGAGCCGAGGCGGAGCGCCTGCGGGAGTCCCTGGAAGCGCAGGGGATCGACGCCGGCGAGCTCGACGCCATCATCGACCGTCTCGGCCGCCTCGAGAGCAGTCGCGTCTGGGGTGATCCGAGGGGATTGGCCGAGCTACAGGCCGGGGCCATCCAGGGGCTGAAGGAGTTCGAGTACGTGCTACGCCGGCAACTGGGCGGCGGCGACGGCCGGGAGCTCTTGCTCACGGGCTCCGACGACGTGCCACCCGGTTACCGGGAGCTCGTTGAGGAGTACTACAGGGCCCTGGCGGAGCAGAATCGGCGCTAGGCAGCTTCAGTAAGCGTACTCCCGGCGGAGTGCCGTCAGGTGTTTCCCGCACCCCTGGCCGCAGCGGACCGCTAGCAGGCGAGCACGCGTGACGCTGACGATCCACGGCGAGCATATCTTCAACGAGACGTTCGAGCTTGCAGCTCCTGGTGAGGAATTCGAGATTCTGCTGGAGAACCACTGGAGCCGCAGCGTGAACGGTGCTCCCGGCACGAAGTAGTACGTCAGCCAGCCCCCCTTTCGCCCCTCCCCAATACCGCTCTATATGAGCGTATGGACAGCTTGCCATGTGGTCTGCACGAGCGCGACGGCGAGCTCTGGTGCGAGGGTGTCCGTCTGTCCGAGATCGGGGAGGCGGTAACCATCGACGAACTGATGGCGGCGGAGGAGCAGTAGGGGGTACGTGTCCCTGACGGAACGGAACCTGCGCCATCCCTGTGAATTGGGTACAAGTAGCCAATGAAACCGGCAAAACACCGTTGCATGCAGCCATCAATGGGGGATGGCAGCAGCGGCATGGCGTCATATGTGGGATGAGCGGATGAGCGTCAAGGTCGCGACCATCGACTTTCACGTTACGTCGGAGTGCAGCCAGGAGTGCCCGTACTGCTGGGGGCCGCAGGATTTCGAGAACCCCGTCGACACGGCCACGGCCCTCCGGATCGTATCGCGCGTGAAGCAGGTGGGTGCGAGCCGCATCGTTCTTACGGGTGGAGATCCGCTCAAGCGCCCCGACATCGCCGAGTTGATCCATCATGCCGCGGCTATTTGCCTCGAGGTTGCCCTCTCGACGACCGGGGATGAGGAAGGCCACATCGCCGCGGTGGTAAAGGCGCTCGAGTGGCTGCGCGAGCACCCGGACATCGATGTGAAAGTCTGTACGCCCGTGACCCGGCATAACCTGGCCGACGTGCCCAACATCGCTCGCCTGGTGGAAGACTACTCGCGGACGACCGAGGCGCGCGTATTCTACAACATCTTCCAGGCGTTCCCGCGCGCTATGTTCGAGGTGGAGTGGGACGAGTTGCTGGTGAGTGACGAGGAGTTCGCCGACCTGGAGGAGCGCCTTCGGGACACATCGCGCGTGCGCGTTAACTTCCTGACTCACGCGACACTCGACCGCCTGTACATGATGATCTTTCCGGACGGGAGCCTCGTCATCCCGTGCGGCCGGGAGTTTCCATCTTACGGCGCCTTTCTGGAGATCACTGACTTCGAGACCGTGTTGGAAAAGAGTCGCTTCGCTTGGGAAAGGCACCTTCGTCACTCGCAGGGCTGGGTAAGGAGAGCCAAAGCCCAGCCCCAGAACAGCTAACGGACATGTTCAGAGCCCTGGACCGCTGCGCCCCGGCAATCTGGCCTATTCTTACCGATCGGTCGGTCATCTTGTCCGCCTCGGCCGGGAACCCCACCTCGGTTCCTGCTGCAGGGTTGTGGCTCTATCTGTTTGCGGTTCAACGAGTTATGCTTCTGGCAACCGGAGAATCCTGATGGCCACAGACTTGCCAGAAGAGGAGTTTAGCCCGAACGCCCCCCGCGATCGGACAGGTGCCAACGGGTGCCTGCTCCCTCCCGATGATTCCGAAGCCAGGGTGAAGCACCGCGATACGATGAACGATGAAGGCAGGATTCCTCCAGAGCGAGACGACGACACGCGCCTCCCGGATTGGCTGGCAGAAGCGCCGGAGCAGGAGCTGATGCGCGCCACGGCTGCTCTCGCACCTGGTATCCCCCGGCGGCGGTACATCTTCAGGTCGGCCGAGTCGGAACGGTTGACCCCTCGACTGTGTCGCTGTCGTGTGACGGTGGTGTCGGCGGGCGGTGAGATAACGGGAGAGGCCGAGGGGCCGGACATCCGTGGCATGCGTGCAGAGATCGCATCGCGGGCCGCGCTGGACGCGCTCAACAAGGCCGAGGGTGGCAAGGTGGCCCTGGCCCTGAAGGGAGCGAGGGTTCTGCGCATATTCGGGACCCCGATCGTAGTGGTTGGTGTCTACGGGCTAAACACGGGAGAGGGCACACCACTAGTCGGGGCGTGCTTCGTCCACACCTCCGTTGAGCAGAGCGCGATACTTGCCACATTACAGGCAGCCGACCGCTGGCTGGCCTTCCAATCTCGGAAATCGAGGTAAGCCGGTCAGCGGCAGCCGACCGCGGTGAGCAGTCCCTTCTCGAGGTCGGTGAGTGGAGCCGGGTAGTCGCCGGTGAAGCAGGCGTGGCAATAGGGCCCGAACTCTTCCACCGCTCCGATCATCCCTTCCAACGATAAGTAGCCGAGAGAATCCACGCCGAGGTAGTCGCGGACCTCATCTACGGTTCTGTTCGACGCCAGGAGTTCCTCCTTGGTCGGCATGTTGATCCCGTAGAAGCAGGGGAATCGGATGGGCGGTGAAGAGAGGCGGAAGTGGATCTCCTTCGCGCCCGTCTCACGGATCATCGACACCAGGCCGCGGCTGGTCGTGCCGCGGACCAGCGAATCGTCGACTATTACGACGCGTTTCCCTTCGATGACCTCGCGCACGGGGTTGTACTTGATTCGCACCTTGAAGTCGCGGTCACTCTGCAGCGGCTGGATGAAAGTCCGTCCGATGTAGTGGTTGCGGATCAGCGCCAGCTCCAAGGGAATGCCCGATTCCTCCGAGAAGCCGAGCGCCGCGGAGTTGGAGGAGTCGGGGACGGAGAAGACGCAGTCCGCCTCGGCGGGATGCTCACGCGCCAGCCGGCGGCCGAAGGCGCGCCGTGCCGCGTCGACCGAGCAACCCCAGATCTTGGAGTCTGGGCGCGCGAAGTATACAAGTTCGAAGATGCAGGCGGCGGGCCCCTCGGGCGCGAGGCGCGGCATCTCCTCGATCTCACCGTGCCGGATCTTCAGAACCTCACCGGGCTCGATGTCGCGCAGGTACTCCGCCTCGATCAGGTCGAGGGCGCAGGTCTCCGAGGCGACGATGACCGCCGGGCCCTTGCGGCCGAGAACCAGCGGCCGGAAGCCGCGGGCATCTCGCGCCGCGTAGATCGTGTCGTTGACGATCATGGCGAGTGAGAACGCCCCCTCGACCTGGGTCAGAGCCTCGAGCACCTGTTGGTCGGGGTCGGACTGCTGCGAGCGCGCGATCAAGTGGACGATCACCTCGGAGTCCATCGTCGACTGGAAGATCGCGCCTTCGGCGACCAGCCGGGCGCGTAGTTCGGCGGCGTTGGTGAGGTTGCCGTTGTGGGCCAGGGCCAGCGTGCCGTCCCGATACTTGACCAGGGCCGGCTGCGCGTTGTGAAGCTCGGATGCACCGGTCGTGGAATAACGCGCATGACCGATGGCGACGTGGCCCGGCAGGTCCGAGATGTTCGCGCCCTTGATCGCTTCGGCGACGAGCCCCATCCCCTTGTGGATGCGCGCTTCGCCGCGGTCGTCCACGACAACGATCCCGGCAGACTCCTGGCCGCGGTGCTGCAGCGCGTGCAGCCCGAGGAGGGTCAGTTCAGCCGCGGCCTCGTGTCCGGAGACGGCGAAAACGCCGCACTCCTCGCGGAGCGACTTGTCCAATACAGTGAGACGCTTCTTCACAGAATCCCGCGCCGTCCTGTTCACGCCCTGCGTTGCGTCCTCAGAGCTTCTTGGACGCCCTACGCCTGCGAAAGCGGAATGATAATCTGCGACGTTTGCGACTTCCACCCCGGGGCTTCCGCGTCGGGTAGCAGCCGTCTGGCTTATCGACTACCGGATAGCAGCCGTGCCGGCCGTCGCGGACGGGGTAGCAGTCGGTGGACGGTGGATGTGGTGTCGAGGGCAGGCGGCCCCCCACGAGCTTCCAGATACTTCCAGGAAGGCCGAGGAGCGCCGTATTGGGTACTCGATGGGGGGATGCCGGATCGCTTTTCACGTCGTCTGTTTCACCGTCCTGCCTGAGTGGTATCCGGCGCGGCTCCTCCTGTCAGCCGCTCGAAGCAGGCAGAGCTCGCCTGGCGAATCCTCTCATCTTCGGTCTGGTAGGTCGGATCCTGCCTCACCATCTCCGTGAACGCCGCCATCGTCGACGGCTCCACGCCGAGGGAACTGCTCTCCATCGCTGTGCACTGGCAGAGCGTCTGGGCATCGCCCTCGGTCAAGCCGCTCGCCACCATCGCCTCTGCGCAGATGGGCACGAAGGCGAAGAATTCCTCGCTGACCTCGTCGACTACGTCGTCTGCAGGCGCCACAGGTGGCGGAGGCGGCGGCGTCTCCGCGGGTGGCATCTCCGTGGGCGGCATCTCCGTGGGCCGCACTTGGACGCTCTCGATCGTGGTAGTAGGTACCTCGAGGCGCATGCCGCCGGGCGTCGGCCTGGCAACGGTGCCCTTGGGGGACGAGCTTTCGCCGCCATACTCGTTCCAGGGTGCGCGCAGCACGGCGTCGACGACCTGGCCGCCCTCGAAGATCACGAGGTCGGGAAAGCCGCAGTCGTGCTCGCAGCCGTTGTTGTAGAAGTAGTAGATGAACGGGCCACGCGTGCTCACGCCGTCCGGCTGGCCGAACTCGGCCTTCACCTCGTCGGCCGTCATGCCGGGCGCGATGGTTCTTACATCCTGCGCCGTCGCCGCATTGGCCATGAACAGGATGGCCGCTAGCCCGATCGCCCACCCCGCTGCTCTCCTGATGCTCATTTCATTCCCCCCTCTATTTTCACGATCGCGGCTTCGTGTGCCCCAGGGGTCATCCCCCACTGCCCGAGTCCTGCGCCGACTCCTCCGGGTCCTCCGCCCAGTGGGGGCGCATATCTTCGTACTCCAGATCCCGTGTCTCTGTTTCCTCGGCCACGAGCTCCTCGCTCAGAGGGTCGCGGTCGGGGAGCCGATCCAAAAATCCGAGCGCGACCGTCCTGACGGCGCCGACGGTTATGTAGATCAGCGACACAGGGAAAACGACCAGCTGGGGGTTCCAGATGAGCAACGCCACGGCGATCAGCAGCAGCACGATCGCGGCGCGCCCACTGGGGTTTCGGACGCTCAGGCGGGGAATTGCCGGATAGATTACATGACTCAGCATCAATCCGGCCAGCACAATCATACCACCGCCGATCAGTTGAGTCCATGGCCAGGCTGAGAGATACCCCTCGAACAGGCCGGTCTGGCTGAACGGGTAGAACGAGGCCAGTGTGACGCCTGCAGCAGGGGATGGGAGGCCGTGGAAGTGGAGGTGGGCGTGGCCACCCTGCTCGATATTGAAGCGGGCCAGCCGCACGGCCACGGCGGCTACATAGATGAAAGCCAGCGCCCAGCTCCAATCGCCGGTCTCGAGGAGCTGCTTGTAGACGAGGATCGCGGGTGCGACGCCGAAGCTGACCAGATCGACCAGCGAGTCGAGCTCGACGCCGAACGGCGACCCGGTGCGAGCGAAGCGGGCGATACGCCCATCGAGTCCGTCGGCGACGGCGGCCACGACGATAAGCCAGGCTGCCAGGCTGAAGTCGCCGCGCAGCGCCGCGATGATGGCCCAGAAGCCGAAGAAGAGACTCCCCAGAGTGAAGGCGTTGGGGAGGATGACTATTCCCCGCCGGCGCTCACCCTGTGGCGACTGGGTTCGCTTGATCATTCGGGTCCCTCCGACCCTGCGGCCAGGTGCGCCAGGACGGTCTTTCCGCCGACTGCTCGCTGGCCGACGCGCACGTTCGGGGTTGAATCCCTGGGCAGAAAAACGTCGACCCGCGAGCCGAACCGGATGAGACCCATCCGTTCGCCCTGCTCGACCTGGTCACCGAGTTTTGCGTACGTGACGATCCGCTTCGCCGCCAGACCGGCGATCTGCCGGACGAGCACCGGGTGGCCCTCGGACCGGATTCCGGTCGAGGCGCGTTCGTTGGAGTGGCTGGCCGAGCTGCGCCAGGCTGGCTCGAACCGCCCGGCGTCGTACGTCCTATGGTCCACGTCGCCCGTAACCGGGTAGCGATTCACGTGGACGTCGAAGAGCGAGAGGAAAATCGATACGCACAGCGACTCGCTCTTCATGTACGAGGATTCCTCGAGGTGCCTGATATCGATGACCTTCCCGTCGGCTGGCGACACGACTAGGTCAGGGCCCTTCGGGCCTACCCGCTCCGGGTCGCGGAAGAAGGCGAGGATTCCGACCGCCAGAGCGGTGAGGCAGAGGGTCGCGATCCAGAGGAAGGTTCCACCCCTGTACGCGGCGGCGACAAGAAGAACGATAGCCGGGATCGTGGTGCTGAGGATGAATGGGAGGCCTTCGCGGGCCAGTGGAATTCGCATCTCTATACTTCTTCTCGCCGGCTCACTGGAGCAGCGGCTCGCCGGTGATCAGCTCATACGCTCTAAGGTAGCGCTCGGATGTGTTTTCGACGACCTCGGGTGGCATGGGCGGGGGCGGCGGCATCCGATCCCACTCGCCCTTTGCCACCAACAGGTCGAGGTAATCGCGCACCGGTTGCTTGTCGAAGGACTGCTGGCTGTGTCCGGGCTCGTATTGATCGACCAGCCAGAAGCGCGAAGAGTCGGGTGTCAGGATCTCGTCGATGAGCAGGATCTCGCCTTCCTTGCCGACGCCGAACTCGTACTTGGTGTCGGCCAGTATCACACCGCCTTCAGCCGCGATGTCGTGGGCGCGCTCATACAGGGTGATACTCATATCGCGGAGCGTGTTCGCCACCGCGACTCCGACCGTCGACCGAACCCGCTCGAAAGTGATGTTCTCGTCGTGTCCCTGGGTGGCCTTGGTCGCCGGCGAAAAGATCGGCGGATCGAGCCGCTGCGCTTCCAGAAGCCCGGGCGGCAAAGGCTCGCCGGCCAGTGTCCCGCTCTCACGATACTCCTTCCAGGCGGAGCCGGTAATGTAACCGCGAACCACGCATTCGACGGGGAAGGGGTCCGTCTTGCGACAGAGCATACTGCGGCCCTCCCAGCGTGAGCGGCTCTCCGCTAGGGGTGGGTGTCGTTCGATGATCGCTCCTGCGTCTGCGGTGATCAGGTGGTTGGCGACGATGTCGCTGGTGCGCTCGAACCACCAGAGCGAGAGCTGGGTGAGGACGGTCCCTTTGTGGGGGATCGGCTCGTCCAACACGACGTCGAAGGCGCTCAGCCGGTCGGTGGCGACGAGCAGCAGGTCGTCCCCAAGCGCATACACCTCTCGAACCTTGCCTTCCTTCACCAGAGGCAGGTCCAGCTCGACGGTCCGTAGCGGTTCTGTCATCGCTGTTTCTCGTCCGGTGATACCCTCAAACGGTGAGGGTTGGGCTAGCCTTCTCGATCTCGTCCTTATGCCGGTCGAGCTCCGGGTCGACCCATTCGGCGATGAACCTGTCGACCTGCTCCGGAGCTCGGCCGGCCATCGCCTCGGGGGTCACAATCCGTTCCAGCTCTTCACGCGCGATCCCGATGGCGGGGTCGGTCGCCAATCGCTCGACCAGGTCGTTCGACTTCCCCTGGCGCACCTCTTCCGCCGCCGCAATCGCGTGCCTGCGGATGACTTCGTGGAGTTTCTGACGGTCGCCCCCACGGCGCGCGGCGAGCAAGAGGACGGGCTCCGCCGCCAGATACGGTAACTGCTCGGCCAGGCGGCGCGCGACTACCTCGGGGTAGACGTCCATGCCGGCGGCGACGTTGTGCCAGAGCAGGAGCACGGCGTCGCACCCCAGGTATGCCTCGGGTACGGCGATCCGCTTGTTCGCCGAGTCGTCGAGTGTTCGCTCGAGCCACTGTGCCGCCGCCGTGATCGCCGGGTCGAGCGCCAGCACCATGATGTGGCGCGCCAGTGCGTTAATTCGCTCGCAGCGCATCGGGTTGCGCTTGTGGGCCATAGCGCTGGACCCTACCTGCGACCTCCCGAACGGCTCCTGTATTTCGCCGAAGTTCTGCAGCAGGCGGATGTCGTTGGCGAACTTCGAGGCGGATTGCGCGATGTCCGAGAGCGTGGCGAGGAGCGTCGCGTCGACCTTGCGCGTGTACGTCTGCGAGGACACGCCGTAAACTTGGCGGAAACCCATCTTCTCGGCGACCAGTGCATTCAAGCTGTCGACCTTTCCGGAGTCGCCGTCGAACAGGATGAGAAAAGAAGACTCGGTCCCCGTAGCGCCCCGCGTGGAGCGGAACCGCAACTTCTCGAGGCGGAAATCAACCGATTCCAGGTCGAGAAGGAGGTCCTGCAGCCAGAGGGTGATACGCTTACCAACGGTAGTCGGCTGTGCAGGCTGCAGGTGCGTGTAGCCCACGCAGACGGCATCGCGGTGTTCGAGCGCCTGCTCCCTCAGCGCTGCGACTACGCTGAGGATCCGCCGGCGGATCAGGCGGAGCGCCTCCCGGTGTTGGATCAGGTCGGCGTTGTCCATGACGAAGGCCGAGGTGGCCCCCAGGTGGATCACGCCCTTCGCCGCCGGCGCGACTTCTCCGAAGGCGTGGATGTGCGCCATCACCTCGTGGCGCGACTCCGACTCGAGCTCGGCGATCCGGTCGAGATCGATTTCCTCTATGCCGGCCCGCATCGCAGCGATCGCCTCCTCGCTGATATCAAGCCCGAGCTCGCGCTCGGCCTCGGCGAGGGCGATCCACAGCTCACGCCAGATCCGGCCGCGGAAGCGCGGCCCGAAGATGGCCGCCATCTCGGCCGAGGCGTAGCGGGTGATAAGCGGGTTCTGATACGCGTCGGCCGTCACCCGTCTATCCTCCTGTCGTTATCCGGAACGACGCTCTTCCCTGATAGCCGTCCCTTTCGTAGTAGACCACTATGCCCCCGCGACCGGCGAGGTAGGTAAGGAGCTCCGCCGCTTCATCGGCGCTGGCGACGCGCTGACGGTTGATGGCGAAGATCAGGTCGCCCTGCATGAGCCCTGTCCTCTGCGTGACGTAGTCGGAGACGCTCACGATCAGCGCGCCATGATCGTTGCGCAGCCCCCGCTCGACCCGGATGGCCGGCGTCAGGGTGATCAGCTCGAGGCCCTCGAGCACCTCAACGCGGTCTGCACGAACAGACGGAAGGTCCTCAACCGAAAGGGTCACCTCGCGCTCAGCGCCTCTGCGGTCCAGCAGCGTCAGGCTGATCTCGTCGCCCGGGGCCACGTTGAACAGTTCGGCCTCCCAATCGAGGGGCGACTTCACCGGCCGGCCCTGAACGGCGACCAACTCCATCCCCTTCTCGAGCTCCGCGCGGTCGGCGGGCGAGCCCGGGGCCACCCTCAAGATGGTGGCGCCGCGCCGGCGTCCCGTTCGGTCACTCTCGGTGGGTCCCACGTCGATGCCGACCCATGGGCGGCGTACCCGCCCGTCGTCGCGGAGTTGGTCGGCGATGCGCAGTGCCCGGTTGATCGGGATGGCGAACCCGAGACCCTGCGAGCCACCCGTCCGGGAGAAGATGGCCGAGTTCACACCTATCACCTGGCCCTCTGCGTTCACCAAAGGGCCACCGGAGTTGCCCGGGTTGATCGAGGCGTCGGTCTGGATCATGTCCGCGTAGATCGTCTGCTCTTCGCCGCCGGAGCCCGACAGGGCGCCCGGCAGGATATGCCGGCCGGTACCCGATATCACGCCGGCCGTGACGGTGGGCTCGGCATTGGAGAGGAGGTAACCGAGGGGGTTGCCGATGGCGATGGCCGGTTCGCCGATGACCAGGCCGTCGGAGTCGCCGAACTCGGGGACCGGTATCTCGGCCTCCATCCGCAAGAGTGCGACGTCGGACAGTTCGTCGCTGCCGATCAGCTCCGCCGGATGGTCACCGTGCTCGACCGTCGAGACGACGATATCGATCGCGCCCTGGACCACGTGGGCGTTGGTCAGCACGTAGCCGCCTTCAGCGATGGCGAATCCGGAGCCGAGGCCGGCGACCTCCCGCTCGGTACCGAACGGCGTGAAGAAATCGTCGAAGAACGAACGCCGGCCTACCCGTTGGCGGCGGATTACGTTGACGCTCACCACGGAGGGTGTAACGCGGCGTGCCGCCTCGACGACGGGCGTCTGCCGGGCGGACGTGAGGCCGGAGCCGCGGCCCTCTTGCGCAGCAGCCTCAGCGGCGGGCGATGCAGATGGGGCAGGCTCGGCCGTGTTCGAGGCAACCGATGCGTGCGGCTCGTTGGCCCGTACCAAGAAGGCGGGCGGCCCAAAGACGACGAGGCCGGCTGCGATGAGGGCAGCGACGAGGCCCACCAGCCAGCCGGCGCGGAAGCCGGCGCCGGGTCGACCGTGGTCTGTCCGCGCGGCTATGCTCCTGCCTCCTGCGTGCTCGGAATCTCGATCTTCGCCTTCTCCGCGTCACTCAGAAACGCCTCTATCCCTCGGTCGGTAAGCGGGTGCTCGAGGAGTCTCCACAGCACGGCCGGCGGTATGGTGGCGATGTCGGCGCCAATCATCGCGGACTCCACGAAGTGCAGCGGGTGGCGGATGGAGGCGACGAGGATCTCGGTATCGAAACCGTAGTTGTCATATATCTCGCGGATCTGGGCGATGAGCTCCATCCCCTCGTGCGAGATGTCGTCGAGGCGGCCGACGAACGGTGAGATGAACGTGGCGCCGGCCTTGGCCGCCAGCAGCGCCTGCGACGGCGAGAAGCATAGTGTCACGTTGACGCCGATGCCCTCGGCTCGCAGCCGCCGCGTGGCCACCAGACCATCCTCGGTCAGCGGGACCTTGATCACCACGTTGTCCGCAAGGGCGGCCAGATCCCGTCCCTGCGCGAGCATGCCGTCCGAGTCGGTGGCCAACACCTCGAGGCTCACCGGCCCGTCCACCGCGTCGGTGATCTCCTTCATGTAGTCGGCCAGGTTGGCATTGCCCAC
>JBDHHM010000043.1:0-10299 GCA_039589355.1 Gemmatimonadota bacterium
CCGACCGCCGTTTCCGTTTCCGACTCCGTCGAAGCGGTCGAGACCGCCGCGACGCTTGCCGGTTCCTGCCCACCCGATTGGCCGCCACTCGCATCCTCGGTGACGGCCACGTCCGAGTCGGCGGCGGCGACCGCCGCGCCCGCTGTACCCTCGCCTTCTCCGCCGCCGGCGTCGACCTCGGCGAGCTGCGACGACTCATAGGTGTCGGCCCAGGGCCGGAGATCGGGGAACGCCCAGAGCGCCGCCGCGGCGGCGATCGCGGCGATCGTCACCAGGGCGAGGGTTCGCCCGGGCCGGCGGCGCATCTGCACTGTCATCGGTTCGGTCAGAGTCGTCGGCGAAACAGGAGTCGAGCCGGCGGTGATAACGGTCGGTGCCTCGGCCTGTGCCTCGAGAGCTGCCTGCACCGCGCGGAGGTCCGCGGCCATCTCCGCCGCGCTCTGGTAGCGGTCGCCGGGATTCTTCTCCAGCGCTCTCAGGATGATCGCCTCGAGGCGTGCGTGGATCTCGATTCCCAGCTTCGAGAGCGGCACCGGCGCCTCGGTCTCGATCTTGTGGCAGATCCCACCCAGCGTTGGTGCCTCGAACGGGGAGTGGCCGGAGATCAGCGTGTAGAGCACTCCGCCCACCGCGAATATGTCGACGCGGTGGTCCACCGGCTTTCCAGCGACTTGCTCCGGAGCCATGTAGAGCGGCGTCCCCAACGAGACTCCGGTCCCGGTGATCTGAGAGCCCACCAGCTTGGCGATCCCGAAGTCGACTATCTTGATGTTGTCGTCCGGCGTGATCAGCAGGTTCGCCGGCTTGATGTCACGGTGCACGATCTCCTGGGCGTGGGCGTAGGTTAGGCCCTCGCAGATCTGCAGCACGTAGCGCACCGCCCGCGACGGCGCCAGCGAGCCGGACACGCCCAGGACCTCGCCTAGGTCGGTGCCCTCGAGGTATTCCATCACGAAGTAGGGGAGCCCCTCGTCGGTGCGGCCGGCGTCGAAGACGGTCACGATATGCGGGTGCTGCATCTGGGCGACGATCCGCGCCTCCCGATTGAATCGCTCCATCGCTTCGGCGTCGTATTGCGCCCAGGCCAGCACGACCTTGATCGCCACGAAGCGGTCGAGCTCGGGGTCGCGGGCCCGATAAACGACACCCATCCCACCTTTTCCGAGCGTTTCCACCACCTCGTAGCGACCGATCCGCTGGCTCATGGTATAAAGCTATACACCTATTGGAAGACAGGTCAATCTCGGGGCGTGCCGCTCGTTGTCGCGTCGGGGACCGCGGCCTACATTGGCTCGCAGGAAATGGACGGACCTTGGGCAATTCCAGCCGGGAGGTAGATATGCGAGCGATCCCGATCGTTCTTCTGGCGGGCTTGGCGGTTTTCGCCGGGCTCGAGACGGCCGAGGCACAGCAGGGCCCTAAGCTCCGTGTCGCTGTGATGGATGGGACCTGGGATCCCGGTCTGTTCGAGGCCACGGGCACGTTCGGCGCTGCGGGCTACTCGTACAACGAGAGCCTGGAGAGCTACGCCCAAGGACTGACCGAGATGATGATCGCCGAGCTGCTGGAGAGTGATCGCTTCGTTGTGGTGGAGCGGCAGGCGATAGCCGATGTCATGGCCGAGCAAGAGCTCCAGTACAGCGGCGCCGTCAATCCCGAGACCGCCGTTCAGGCCGGCCGCATCGTCGGCGCCCAGTTCTTCATCCGTCCGGTGATCACAACCTTCAGCTATGGCGAGAAAGGACGTGGTGGCGAGATCGGGGTCACGGTGCCCGTCGACGTCCCGGTCGCCGGCGGCATCAGAATCGGCGGTGGTAAAAAGACGGTGCTGGCACGGCTGGTCATCGACAGTCGGATCTACGACGTCCAAACTTCGCAGATCACCACCTCCGTCCAGGGCGAGGGATCGGTGGAACGCTCGTCGTCCCACGTCGCGCTCGATACCGATGTCCTCGACGTTGGCACCGAGGGCTTCGAGAACACGCCTCTGGGTGAGGCTACGCGCGCCGCAGTGGAACAGGTCGTCGCCAGTATCCTGGCCGAGCTCGGCGACCAGCCCTGGCACGGCAGGGTCGTCACGGTCCGTGACGGTCAGGTGTACGTCAACGCCGGTAGCGAGTCCGGCATCCAGGTGGGCGACGTGCTCAGGGTATTCCGCGAGGGCGAAGAGCTGATCGATCCGGAGACCGGGCTCAACCTCGGGCAAATCGAGGAGGAGCTCGGGCGGCTGGAGATCACGAGCGTGGAGGAGAGGTTCTCCATCGCGCGGACTCTCAGCGAGTTTACCTGTGAGCGGAACGACGTGGTGCGCTTCGTGGTAAACAACTAGGCGCGAGGCCCCACCGGGGCCTCACCCCCCCTCCTCGTCCTGCAAGCCAATAGCTCGGATCTAGAGCGGTAACCCTTTGGCTAACAGCTACTTAAGGTATGCGCTCAAGTGGGTCGCGCCCGGTGGCCTCGTAATACTGGCCACCGTGCTCTGCGTACGGCTGGCGGAGGATCCTCAGACGCTCGCCGGTCTTACCCGTGGGTATCCCTATGCCGTCTTCGGGGCGGCAGCCCTCCTCGCCTGGCGCTTCCACCGCAGCCGCGTCGTCGCTGCGGTTCTGGCACTGGCCGCCGTCGAGTGGCTGCTGAGGCTCGACGCCGGGCCGACCGCCCAGCTGGCCCGCACCAGCGCCACTCTCCTGCTGCCGCCTGTCCTGGCAGCGCTGGCCCTGACCCGCGACCGTGGTGTACTCACGACCCGGGGTCTAACCCAGCTGGCCATGGTCCTCGTGCCGACGCCCTTGGTGGCACTGCTGCTGCGCTCCCAGGGAGGGGCGACGACCCTCGCCCTTCAAGGCGAGCTGGTCGGTCCTGCCTTCAACGTCTGGGCGGCTATGCCGGACCCGGAGCTGCTCGTCTATGCCGTCGCCATCACTGTGGCCGCCGGGGTGGCCGTCTACCGGCAGAAGACCGTCGAGACCGGGTTCCTCTGGGCGGTCGTCGCTGCGTGCCTGGCTTTGACCGCCGCATCGGGCAGCCCGGTCTCGACTGTCTATCTGATGGCGGCCGGCCTGGTCCTGGGTCTGTCCGTGATGGAGACGGGCTACAGGATGGCCTACCGGGATGAGCTAACGGGGCTCCCTTCGCGCCGCGCGCTCCCCGATGCGCTCGCCGCGCTTCGCAACCGCTACAGCATCGCCATGGTCGATATCGATCACTTCAAGAAGTTCAACGACAGTCATGGACACGATATCGGCGATCAGGTGCTGCGCATGGTCGCGGTGAAGCTCGCGCGTATCTCCGGTGGTGGCCGTGCATATCGATACGGCGGCGAGGAGTTCGCCGTCGTATTCCCTGGCAAGTCACGCGATGACGTGATGCCCGACCTGGAGAAGCTGCGCAGCACCATCGAGGACACAACGTTCACGGTCCGCGGCCGTAATAGACGGCGCGCCAAGCCGAAGAATGGAAAACGTAAATCGGCGGGCACGAAAAAACTGACCGTCACGGTGAGCATCGGCGTGGCGGAGCGCAACGGCAGGTACACGACGCCGGAGAAAGTGCTGAAGGCCGCGGACAAAGCGCTCTATAAAGCGAAGAGGGCGGGGAGGAATCAGGTTAGCACTTAAGACGGTGGTCGGTGGCCGGTGGCCGGTAAACTGAAACTGGTGAACTCCGACTTCCGAGTTACCGACGACTGATCACCGGCTACTGACTACCTTCCGCTACCTATCGCGTATGCAACTCAACAACATCGCCGTCCGCTAGAACATGGTCTTCCCCAACCCGCTGCCCTTTGAATCGCCCGGACGTACCCCATAGTCGCGCGTACTTGAGATGCTCCAGAATCTCCTTGTGGATCTTTGCGGCGAGATCGTGAACCGTGCTGCCGTTGGGGAGGACGAACGGCTCGCCCAGGTCGGCTTCCTTGCCCGGTTGCTTCGTGAACACCCGGGTGATCGCCATCACATCAAAGACCGCGCGCTTGAACTCTGCCAGCCCGGCCTCCTGCTCGACGGAGATGCTGCAGATCGGGAAGCGGTCGCCGAACCGGGCCTCGAGCTCCCGCAAGACGCCGTCGGCGCCGGGAGCGTCCGACTTGTTCCCAACCAGCAGCGTCGGGATGCAGACCTCGAAACCCTCCCGCTCGTCAGGCACACGGCCTAGCAGCACCACGTCGCGCGCCTCCATGCGGTCGAGGATGAAGGCGATCATCTCGTTTGCCAATTCGTCGGATAGATCGGCTACCAGCACGCAGGCATCCGCCCTGCGTGCCAGCTCGGGAAGCCAGCCTACGTCGAAGTCCTCGGACCAGGCCGGCGAGTCGATGAGCTGGATCTGGATGTCCTCGAACGGCATCATCGCAGGCACCGGGACCTGCGTGGTGAACGGGTACTCCGCCACCCGCACGTCGGCGTGAGTTACCTTGGCGATGATCGCCGACTTCCCCACGTTGGGCGGCCCGAGCACCGGAACCTGGCCGGCCCCGACCTTCTCGATCACCCACTGCGGCACCTGCCGGGCGGACGGGGCCTTCTTCGCCTGTTCCTTGAGTTGCGCGATCCGCCGCTTGATGTCCGCCTGAAGCTTGTCGGTGCCCTTGTGCTTGGGCATGACGGCGTACATCTCGCGCAGCGCCTCGATCTTCTCCTCGGGCGTGTTGGCCTGCCGGTAGCGCTTCTCGGCTGTGTGATAGACGGGTGGTAGATTCGCAGGCATTACAATGTCGCGCCGGCTGTCGTTTACTCTTGCCCCAAGAAGGTGTAGCTGCAACCGACAGCTGGCAATATCCCGTCCGTTGCTAGCCTCCACGCAGCTTCATATCATGTGGTCAGCCACTTGAGAGCTGCGGGTAAGACACCATGAAGGGATCTTCCGAATCTGTGTTCAGAATAGACGTCGACGGCCAGATCTACCAGCTCAGCGAGACCGAGTTCAAGGGCGTGCTGTTCGAGATGGCCTCATTGCTCGTTTTCGAGAAGGCTGTAGATCGAGTTTCATACGTCGTCGAGGCTGACGAGAGCGAGCTCACCGGCTCGGGCGGGAGGCACTTCGATCCATTGAGCGTGAGCCTCTTCCGGCACCTGCGCGTGGAGCGCTGCAGCGGCCCCAGCTATCCCGGCCTTGGTGACGAGACGCGAGTTTTTCGCTTACACGCCGTCGTTGACGGGCTCGTCGCCGCTGCATTCTTCCTCAGGGGCGGCGACCATGTGCCTCACATGGTCCTTGGGCGCCCCGATCGGGCCGTGCTGACCGTACTGGATAGAGGCGCACGCACCCAGCTGAACTGCGGCGACCCGCAGCTGCTGAACAAGCTCATCCGACTGATACCCGGCGAGCCCGGTTCTTAGCAGCGCGCGCCTTGCTGGCCTCGGCATCCTTCATCCAGCGTTCGAGGACCGGGCGCGAGAGCCGGTAGCCCGCACGCCACAGCTCTTCGCCGTGCGAGAAATCGAGAGCCTGGATGTGCGTGCCGATATCGGGCTCCACGATCAGCACGTCGTCACTCTCGGCGTAGCGCCTGGCAGCGGACCGCCACTTGCAGTCCACCGCGATACCGAACGCCTGGCCCAGCATCGCCGTCAGGCCGAGGTCGAGGGGCCGGCACGTCGCGCAGGTGCGGCAGAGGATGCCCAGCACCCGGCCGGCGCCCCGCTCGAAGGCTATCTCCACCGGCACGTTGTCGCTCAGAGCGCCGTCGATCAGCAGGCGGCCCTGCGGTCCGCGGACCGGAGGCAGCAGCCCCGGAACCGCGCAGCTCGCCAGGACCGCTTCGATCAGGTCGCCGTGATCCCACAGATACGGCTCGCCGGTTGCCAGGTCCGTGGTCACGATGACCAGCGGGGTTGCCAGCTCGTCGAACGTGCGGACCGGCAGTCGCTTCTCGAGGAACCTGCGTAGTCGCCGTGAGCTGAAGATGCTGGGTGAGCGGGACCGCTTACGGATGAGGTCCCAGTTGAGCCCGAAGAGGTCGCGCCGTCGCACTCGGCTCCACTCCTTGACCATGTAGCGGGCCGGAACGCCGGAGGCGAAGAAGGCGCCGTTGATAGCCCCCACCGAAGCGGCCATCACCAGGCCGACGTCGATGTCCAGCTTCTCGACGGCGCGCAGGAAACCGGCCTGCACAGCCCCCTTGCTACCGCCGCCGCCCAGGATGAGTGCGGTCCCATTCTGCTCGCTCATACGACTTTAAGAACGTGCCGGCGGCCTCTGGAGTTCTCCGGGAGCGGTGTGTGGGTCTGGGGGCACGAAAAAGGGGCCTCGCGGCCCCCTAGAGTCCGATGGGAAGTCGTATCTACGGCCGGGCGGCGACCACGTTCAGCCAGTTGCGCGGCCACACCGTCAGGTTGAACTCCTCGAAGGTCTCGTGCATCGTTTCCACCAAAACGTCGCTCGCCGTCTTGAGCGGGATGCCGGGCAGCGCGCCGGCGATGAAGTCGGAGAAGCGGCTCAGGTCGACCCATCCCTCCTCGGTGACCTCACCAAGGCAGATTTCCTGAGACCTGATCTCGAATCCCTTGGCCTCGAGCAACGCCCGATACGCTTCAGCCGTCAGCTGCTTCCGCGATTCGACTTTCGAGTGCTCGGGCTTGAGGTTGTACTCCTTTCGGAGCCTGCGAAGCGCCTTGATCATCCAGCGGCGGTAGTATGTCAAAGTCTCGGGCGGTATGGCGCCGTCGAAGAAGCCGGTATTGAACGCGAAGACGCCGCCGGGCTTGAGCGTCCGATACACCTCCTCCAGCAGGCCATGCTTGTCCTCGATGTAGTGGATGCCGTTGCAGAAAACCACGGCGTCCACGGCCCGCTTGATGCTCGCCGACAAGTCCTCCGCCCGGCTCTGCACGAACTCGACCACGGCGTCCCTCGCGCCCGCTACTTTTTCCGCCGCGTCCCGCAGTGCTGTCGTCGACATGTCGACGCCGATCACCATGGCTTCTCGGGCTCCCCGGATCTTCTCCAGGATGAGCTCGGTGATGGCGCCGCTCCCGCAGGCCACGTCCACTACCGTCCAGCCACGCTTCAACTCCGCGCGGTCGACGAGGGCCTCGTTGACCTTACGGTAGAAGGCGTGCTCGCTGAATGCCTTGAAAGAGTACTCGTCGGAAGACATCTGAACTTCCTTGCTACGTCCCAGGTGATTATTTCGATTGACAATTTAGCCAACTGGGCATGGATACGCGAGTGCTTGCGGTGAGGGGCCCCTTCCCGTACTCTGAGGGCGTACCCCTCCAGTCCTGCTAACCCCCTGACATTTGGTAACCTAGGCGATCGGGCGCAGCGCCCGGGGTCCCGGAGAACCCCATGGATCTTATAATTGGCCTACTGGTGGTCCTGGTGCTAGTCGCGCTCTGGGTGGCCTGGCGTCAGGTTCGGGTGGAGCGGGAGATCCGGCGCGTGGCCGAGGCGCCGCCGGCCTCACTCCAGCTGCTGCAGCGGGAGGTCCAGGCCATGCGCTCGGGCGTCGATGAGCGGCTTCGCGAGCACGCGCAGCAGACCGGCGAGCTGAGCCGTAGGATCGGCCTTCTGCAAAAGGCGACGGAGAACGTCGAGGGACTGGGGATCGGGCTGGGCGAACTGCAGAAGATCCTGCAGCCGCCGCAGCTGCGCGGCGCCTTCGGCGAGCGCATGCTGGAGGAGACCCTGGCCGACATGTTGCCCCGCGATCGATTCCACCTGCAGTACACGTATTCTACCAGCGGCGCCCGTGTCGACGCCGTCATCCTCCTCGGCGATGACCGGCTTTTGCCGGTGGACTCGAAGTTCCCGCTCGACAACTTCCGGCGCTACGTCGATCTGCGTGGGTGTGGAAGTCCGGACGCGGATGCGGCGCGGCGCGCCTTCGCCCGCGATGTGAGAGGCCATATCGACGACGTCTCCGCAAAGTACATCGTGCCCGACGAGGGCGCGCTCGACGTCGCTTTCATGTACATACCTTCCGAGTCGGTCTTCCACGAGGTCGCTATCGCCCCGCTCGATGAGGACGGCCGGTGCCTCGCCGAGTACGCGCACAAAAAGCGGGTGATCCCGGTCTCGCCCAACACGCTGCACGCCTACCTGACGGTCGTCCGGATGGGACTCAGGGGCTTTCAGTTACAGGAGAGCGCGCGCGAGGTCCTCCAGCACCTGAGTCATCTGCAGTCGGATGTCGAGACGCTACGCTCGGAGCTGGATACGGCACTCAAACAGGCCCGTCACTCGCTGGCGAACTTGTCGGATGCGGATGCCGCGCTGGGCAGGGTGGAAGGACGATTGGGAAGTGTTACGAGTGGAGCCGTCCCTGGAGATCGGCTATGAACGTGTCGAGGTTTTCGGGGCTCACTATCAAGCGCTGGGCACGCACGTAGTAGAGATGTCGGATGACCGGCAGCCGGATGGGCCGCCAGAAGTAGATGTCGGCAACAGGCCCGGTCTTCGAGACGACTGCCACCCAGTTCTGCAGGTTGGTACGCACACCGAGGCCGCCCAGGATACCCCACTCGGTCTCCGTTACCCGCGCGACGTCGTTCAGCGGGATCGTCTCGTCGAATAACGCTCCCATCTTCACCCGCATCGTCTCGTCGCCCACCTCGACGAACGAATCGCCCAGGTTGCGCCCCAGCCACACCAGGCCGCTGCCTACCGCCAGCGGTATCGCAACGGCCGCGAGCGCGCGCCTGGCCAGCGCCACGCCGACACCCACCGCCCCGGCCGCCAGGCCGCCGCCGGTGAGCAACGCCTCGAGGTTCTCTTTTCCCGCCAGCTCGTACCGCATCGCCAGGTCCTTTCGGGCAAGACCGCCATCTTTCTATCCTATTATACAATACACGACCGTCCCCGGAATCATCATGCGGTGCGCGGGAGGACACTCCCACGAGGTGCAGCGCGCCGGTCGGTCCCAACCTGAAACACGTGTGGAGGTGGGCTCGTATCGATGAGCGAGCCCCACCGACGTAAACCAAGCCGAGGATCTCAAAGTCATGAAGCACAGAGCTTTCCTACTCACGTTGGCCCGCGCTTGTGTAGCGGCCCTCATATTGGCCTGCGCCTCGAGCCCCAACGAACCGGCGGTGACCATCGAGGTCGTGCCCATGCAGGGGCTACAGGGCTTCGAGGCCCAGCTCGACAGCCTGCGAGTTGAGCTTACGATACCGGGCATGTCGGCTGCCATCGCCAAGGACGGTGAGATCGTCTGGTCCATGGGCTTCGGCCACGCCGACGCCGTGGAGGGCAGGCCGGCCACGCCCACGACACCCTTCCACCTGGCGTCGCTCACCAAGCCCTTCGCCGCGACAATCGTCATGCAGCTGGTGGAGGACGGGTCCGTCGGCCTCGACGATCCGGTCAGCGAGTACGGAGTGGACCTGGAGGCGAACGGGGTCATTCGCGTTAGACACCTCCTCAACCACACCTCCGAGGGCGTGCCCGGCTCCCATTATGCCTACAGCGGCGGACGCTTCGCCGAGCTGGACCGGGTCATCCAGGGTGCTACGGGCCGCACATTCGGGGAGCTTCTGGTTGAAGAGATCCTCCAGCCGCTCCAGCTCGGCCACACCGCGCCGAACCCGCGGCACAGCGCCTTCCATCTCACCGGCCTGGATCGTGATGCGTTCATCGCCGAGATGGCAGCGGGATACGAACTACGGGGCTCCGAGGTCTTCCCGATGAATCAGCCCACCTACTTCGGTACGGCCGCCGGACTGGTCGCTTCGGCAGAGGACATGGCCACGTTTTCGCTCGCCATCGATGAAGGCTTGTTCCTCGAGCCCGAGACCTGGGACTCGGTGTTCACCCCGGCGGTCTCCAACACCGGTGAGACGCTGCCGTACGGGCTCGGCTGGTTCATCCACTATCACGAGGGCGCCAGGCTCGAGTGGCACTACGGCTACTGGGACAGCAACTCGTCTCTGATCGTGAGGGCACCGGAGAAGGGAATGACATTCGTGGTCATGGCCAACACGAACATGCTCAGCCGGCCTCTGGGTGACGAGCCGTTGCCGGGTGGCTAGCAGGTCGCTGGAAAAAGTCCGTGGATTCGGGGAGGCGCCGGAGTCCCCCTCGCTTCACCGCTCGCGTGCGCCATGCGAGGGTGTGGCACGGCCCTTCGTCGCTCACGAGTTACGCTCCGGGGAACTCCGGTCGCCTCCCCGGCGTATTCCCGTCGCTTTCCAGCGACATGCTGGTCGGCTGGCCCGAACCTAGACCCGATCCGGGGTCAGACCGATCTCGTTCAGGAACATATTGCCGCCCGAGTCGCGGCCGCGCCGCCGGTCGGTGCGTGTGAGGACCAACCGGTCCTTCGTCCGGGTCATCCCGACGTACAGCAGCCGGCGA
>JBDHHM010000044.1:0-14564 GCA_039589355.1 Gemmatimonadota bacterium
GCAGACGGCCCACCGGCCAGAGTCTTCAGTTGCTCGACCTCGTCCAGCTGCTGGCGGACGCTCATCCCACCCACCGGGTCCTTGGGCGCCTTCTCCGGGACGCTTATCAGCTCGAGGCGAGCCGCCGGACTCGACCCCGCCGCCGGGTCGTGGACGAACTGGGCCGCCGACCCCGGCATGAGTGCCGCGACGGCCGGGCCCTCCGACGTAGCGAGACGATCGAGACCCGCTCCAGCAGTGGTCTGCAGCACGAAGGTCGACGGCGTGATCAAACGAACCAGCGGAGCGGGTGCCGCCTCGCCGGTGACCACCAGGACGATCTTCACGTTTCCGTCGAGGAACTCGGCCAGGTCGCCGGCGTGAAGGTCGGCGCCCTTCAGCTCGATCACAAGCGGCGGCGCGAGCCGGCGCTCCGCCTGGTTCCAGCGCTCGAAGCCCAGGGCGGCCAGCAGCTTGTCCTCGTTCTTCGAGTTCAGGCTCCCGGCCCTCGCCATAGCGGCAAGGCGGGCGGCGGCGAAGCCGCGGCCGACCTCGGCCCAGCGACCGGCCAGCGCATCACGCAACCGCGTGCCCGGCTTGACCTTCAGATGGAAGGCATCGTCGCCGCCGGCCGCGATGGCGCGCAGGATATCCAACGCCTTCTCCACCTTGCGAACCGCCTCCGGATCGTCCTCTTGCCCCCTGCTGTTCGTCAGGCTGGAAAAGCGCTCGAAGTCGATGCGCCCGGCCGCAAACACGCCGAGGCCCGCCGCAACGCCCCCGTCGTCACCCTCGCCCTTCGACTTCTGCGTGGTCAGGTACCCGCGGACCTCCTCGACGGTGGTGACCACCGCGGATCGGTACGTCTCGATCGGACCGGCCAGGGCGCGCAGGGCCTTCTCGACCCGTGGATCTGACTCAGACGGCATATCGATCCAACTCCTCGTTTAGCAGCACGACCCGCTCCTCCGCCGTGTGCACAGGCAGTCTGCGGAGATCCTCGTAGCGCGGCCGCTTCTCGTTCTTGTAGAAGATGCCGAGTCGGACCTTGTCGAACGGCTCGGCGAGCCGGCGCGCCTCGTCGAGATTACCGGGATCGTGAATGATCTGGTTCCTGTAAATCTCATCCAGGTCGGGGACATGAATCCCATCGTCGTGGATGAGCATCTCGACCACGTCGGGCTGGCGAACGGCGTCCTCGTAGATCTTGCCCGTGTAGATCGGACAGCGCTGCAGGATCCGCACGAAAGCGAAACCCTTGTGGTGATACGCCGCCTTCAACGTCTCGAACAGGTGCGCCGGGATCCACTCCGCCGTCTGCGCGACAAAGGAGGCGTTCGTCACGCCAAGCGTCGCCGTCAGCGGGTTCAGAGCCTCCAGGTAGCTGCCCTGCGGCTGGGTGTTGCTGGGGAACGCGGCCGGCGTCGTCGGCGATGTCTGCCCCTTCGTGAGCCCGTACATGTTATTGTCGAGCAGCAGCGCCACCATGTCAACGTTGTAGCGGGTCGCGTGGATCCAGTGGCCGGCACCGATCGAGCAGCAATCGCCGTCGCCCATCGTCACGAACACGTCGAGATCCGGCCGCTCGAGCTTGATGCCCGTGGCGACCGGAAGCGCCCGCCCGTGCAGGCCGTGGAAGCCATACGTGTTCATGTAATGCGGAAAGCGGCTCGAGCAGCCGATGCCGGAAACGAAGACCGTCTCCTCGGGCTTGAGCTGCTCTTCCTCCAATAACCGTTGCATCGAGGTCAGGATGCTGTGGTCGCCGCACCCCGGACACCAGCGCGCGAGGGCGCCCTGGTAGTCCTCCATCTCGAAGTGGCGATCATCGACGACCCCACAGCTCAGCAGCGAGCACCCATAGTGCGTCATACCTTCACTCCCATCTCCAGTCTCTGCCGAATCGCCTTCAGAATGTTGCCGGGGCGAAGCGGCTGTCCCGGCACGCGCGACCAGCAATCCACGTCCACCAGCGTGGAAGCCCGCAGCACGAAGGCGAGCTGGGCGCGGCGACGGTTCTCATCGGTGATGTACGGATCGTCCGGCTCGTCGCTGTAGTTGATCTCCACCGTCATCACCCGGTCGAAGCAGCTGAATATCTCCTTCAAGCCGGGCTGCAACGGTGAGAGGAAGGTCAGATGACAGGACGAGACCGAGAGCCCCTCGGCCCGCGCCCGATCCACCGCTTCCTCGATTGCACCCTTCGTGCTACCCCAGCCGACGACCAGCAGTTCACCCGAGTCGCTCCCGTGTACCTGCGGCGGCTTCAGCGTCTGCTGCAACACGGCGATCTTGCGGCTCCGCATCTGGCAGCCGAGCTGATGGCTGTCCGGGTCGTAGGCCACCTTGCTCCAGGCGTTGTGTGCCAGGCTGGTGGCCGTGTACATGCCACCGGGCTGTCCCGGGTAGCGTTGCGTCGAAAGTCCGGTGCGGGGATCCCAGTCGTAGGGCGGCATGTCCTCCGCTACCGGCGGCAGGCTGACCGGCGCCTGCTGCCAGCGCGGATCGAGTTCTGGGCGCGGATAGGGCTGCACCCCCGTGGCCAGGTTCGCGTCGGTAAGCACCATCACGACGGTCCTGAACGCCTCGGCGATCCGGCGCGCGGTGACCATGCTGTGGAAGCACTCCTCGATCGTCGCCGGCGCAATGACCACGTGGGGCGAGTCGCCATGCTGGCCGAACATGGCCGCCAGCAGGTCGGACTGTTCCACCTTCGTGGGGAGGCCCGTGCTCGGGCCACCGCGCTGCACGTTCACCACGACGAGCGGTATTTCGAGCATCACCGCAAGGCCGAGGAACTCCTGCTTGAGCGACATCCCCGGACCCGAGGTGATCGTGTACGCCACCTTGCCCGCGTACGAGGCACCGATGGCGACACCGACCGCAGCGATCTCGTCTTCCGCCTGGTGCACGACTCCACCGAACTTGTCGTAGACCTCGCTCAGGTAGTGGGAGGCGGAGGTAGCCGGCGTGATCGGGTACATCGAGCAGAGCTCCATGCCCGCGGCGATGGCGCCCATCCCGATGGCCTCGTTGCCGTTCATCACTACTTTCGGCACGTCGGACTTCACCGTGGGCACCTCGATCCGGAAATCGAGGTTCTTCTCCGCCCAAGCGTACCCCGCTTCCATCAGGTCCACGTTCCGCCGGTAGATCTCCTCACCCTTCTTGCGGAACTGGTGGGCGATCTGGGCGCGGATCAGCTCCACGTCCCGGTCGCAGATCCAGGCGAGCAGCCCCAGGGCGAACATGTTCTTTCCCCGGCGCGCGTCGTCCACGATCTTGAGGCACTCCTCCTCCATCGGGACTTCGACGATCCGGTAGTCGTGCTTGGCGAGCTTCTTCAGGCCCTCCTGCCACTCTTTCTGAATGTCTTCATCGGGGTGGGTGGCCCACTGGTTCTCCAGCAGCACGATCGCATCTTCGGCCAGGGCTCTGAGCTCGACACGACCCAGCAACACCTGCTCGTTGAAGGCCACCACCAGGTTCGTCGCATTACCCCAGTTGGTGATCTCATCGGTGCCGAAGCGGACCAGGTTGCCGCTTCCGCCTGCCTTGCTGCGGGCCGGCGGCTGGATCTCGGCCGGGATGATCTCGACCGTCCAGGCGCCGTTACCCATCTTCGCGCAAACCGCCCCGAAGATCTGGCCACACTTCTGGGCACCCTCACCCGAATCGGATACGATCTCGACCGTCGCCTCCGGAACCCGGATGATCTCTGGTCCCTTCTTCTTTCCGCCCATGCCGGGCCCCTTCTTCTTCTCGCTCGACGCGCGCGCTTTGGTCGCCACTGTCGCTCGTCCTCTCTCGCCGATACTCGAGGATTGCCGTCATTGCAGGCACACTGCTCCGCGGCCCTCTTTGGCGGATTCCGTGCCACAAATCCGCCTAATATACACACGGCGTAACTTCCGGCGCTACAATCGGTTCAGAGTCTCTGGGGGTACCTGCGGCCCACCTCCACTACCCTGCCAGGGGCATTGTGTCCCAACACAGGACTTTGGGTAAATCGATCCCGCGCTGGAAGCCCTTAAATCTAGTGGGGTTACGCGATCAGATGGCCGACCAGGCCTGCGGCCGCCGGAATCGCCACCAGGCGAGCAGCGTGGGGAGAAGCGTCCAGAGCACCAGGGCGGCCAAGCAGAGGGTGATCACCCCTCCGGCACCCAACTCAGCGACCCAAGCGCCGCCCACGGGGCCCAGGAGGCTGCCATCGCTGTCGAGGCTGGCGATCACGCCGAGCCGGAACGCTTCAACCGGGTTGGCGAAGGCCCATGCGGTGAGTACGAAGCGAGGCAGACCCCAACGGAGTACGAGCCCCATCAGTCCTAAGGTCCCCAGGCCGATGGCGACGATCCAGATGATGAGGCCGGCACTCGTCGCCCGCGCCCGCGACCGGGCCAGCACCGAGCACAGCAGTCCGACGGCGACGAACGCCTCGGCGAGCAGGAGGGTGAGGGCGAGTAGCAGGGCAACGAGCTGCCACGGGGTGCCCGCGTACACAGCGACGGCACCGGCGAACCCGAAGCCGAGGAAAAGCGATAGCCACACGGCCAGACTTACGCCCAGCCATTTGCCCCAGAAGAGTTCGCCGAAGCTAATCGGCTGGCTCACGAGGTACTCCAGGCTGCCGATCTCTCGCTCGCCGGCGATCGCGGCCGTGGCCGGGAAAAGCGCCATGAGCGGAACGAAGAGCAGGGCCAGATGAACAAGCCCGGCCATCACCTTGGCGAAACCGCGGTACCCGTAGATCTCCGAACCGCTCAGCCCGAAGAGAGTCAGGGCCAGAGCCCCCAGCAAGAAGATTCCCGAGTAGGCCACGAACCAGCGCGATCGCAGCGACTCGCCCAGTTCGCGGCGAACCAGCGTGCGCAGCACCGCACCGCGACTCACCTCTCCCCCTCCCCGGCGAAGAAACCCTGCACGATCTCCTCGAGAGACGGCCCCACGACCCAGAAGTCGTCGATCGGCACACCGCCCTGCTGTAGGTCGGTGAGCACCTCGGCCCGGCCGGCGGCGGGCAGCTGAACGGCCACGTGCGTACCGTTCGCGATTACCGCCGCTTCACCGGCGCGCGCTATGAACGCGCGTCGCGCATCGTCGCGGCGCTCGCGCCTGGTGCGTACCCACAGCCAGCTGTCGGCGTGCGCCTGAGCACGCAATTCGTCGAGTGTACCGTCGAAAACCTGACGGCCTTCGTGGAGGATCCAGACGCGATCGGCGATCATCTCGACCTCATCGAGCCGGTGAGAGGCCAGCAGCACGGTGGTGTCCCCGTCTACGGCTCTCAGGGCGCGCATGAACTCGCCTCGGGCTCGCGGATCGAGGTTCGCAGTAGGCTCATCCAGCAGCAGAAGCGGCGGATCGGCGGCGAGCGCCACAGCCAGTAGCACCTTCTGAACCATCCCACCCGACAACTCCCGAAGCGAGAGGCCGCCCGTATCGGAGAGCGGTAGATCCAGCGCCTCGAGGCGGTCCGCGATCCGATCCCTGGAGATGCCGCGCAGATCCGAGAAGAACTCCACCATCGTTTCGAGCGTCATCGAGAAGAGCGGTGGCCGCTGGGGGACGTAACCGATCAGGCCCCGTGCACTTTTCCCCGCTGCCGCCACATCGACTCCGTCGACCTGGACCGCGCCCTCGAACGACAGTACGCCCATCAGACAGCGCAGCAGAGTGGTCTTCCCAGCACCGTTCAGACCCAGCAGCGCCAAGCGTCTCCCGCGCTCGACCTTGAACTCGAGGCCGTCCAGAACGACCCGTGACCCGAATCGCTTGCTCAGCCCACGCGCCTCGATCATAGCGGCCATCGCCGCACCCCCCACAGCGAGATCCCGGCCAGCCCCAGCCAAAGTGCCGCGACCAGCGGCGCTCGACGTGAGGACCTGTCCTGCTCATCGAGTGGCCGGGCAGGTCCGAGGCCCGCCAGCGGGGCCCGGTCCTGCAGCGGCTTCGGCGTCGAGTCCACGACAATCGGTTGGGGCTCGAGAAGCGGGAAGAACCTGCCCAACGCATCGAGAGCCGCAGCCGCCGGACTCAGTTCGAATAGTCTCAGATCCGGATAGCGCGCGAACAGGTCATCGGACAGCCTGTCGATGCGGTACGCCAGATCCAGCTCCCCGTCCCGATCGGCGTCCCAGGCGGCAGCCCGGTCCCAGCGATTGCCCGCCCAGCGGTTGGCCAGTGCCGTACCGCCCCCGGAAACCGAGACATCGCGCATGTTCGAGATGAAGCTGTTGTCTGCGAACACGTTCTGACGGACAGCGGGCAACAGACCCAGCGCCACGTCGTTGAAGGCGAAGATGTTCCCCTCGATGCGGTTCTCGGCGTCGGCAGCGCTCGGCGAGTTGTCGAGGTAGAGTCCAACGCGGTTCTGGACTATCAGGTTGTCCACGACCTCGATCCGGTCCGCGTCCTTGAGGCCGATCCCGAACCCACTGTGCCCGCTCGCCTGCGCAAACGTATTGCCGCGCAGAACGATATCGGAGGAATACATGATGAACGCAGCAACGTCGTTGCGCGCGAACTCGTTACGCTCGAACAGATTGTTGCTGCTGTACATGTAGTGCAGCCCGTAGCGACCATCCGTAACAAGGTTGTTGCGGAAGACCAGACCATGGCTGAAGTAGATAACGACGTCGCGTGTGCGACGCACCACGTTCCACTCCACCAGGACACCGTTGCTGTTCCACAAGCGGAGGCCGTCACCACGCATGCCCAACGCCCGGTCTTTCCCGACGATACGATTGCCTGTCACGCGACTGCCATCGCTGCCCTTCAGATAAACGCCGAACAGCACATCCTCGAGCACGTTGTCGCTGATCACGCACGAGTCTGCAGTAACCAGGATTCCGGCGTTCTCCTGGTCCAAGATCCTGCCCGACGCACGGACCTCGAAGCCCGAGAACACGCCGGGCGCCCTGAGCTCGACGACGGTTCCCTTCCCCTCTCCATCGATGACGGGGCGACCCTCGCCGACGAGTACGACCGGTACTTCGACGACGATCTTCTCCCGGTACACTCCCGCCGCCACCCGGATCGTGTCACCCGGACGGGCCGCGGCCAGGGCGGCTCCGATGGTCGGATACCGCCCTGCCGGACCCACGTTCAGGGCTTGAGTGATCACGAGGACTGCAGCCCAAAACATCAAGACTGAGCTTGTTGAGCCAGAACGGCGTTGTCCGTTCGGCGTCGCCATTCCATGAACAGCGCCACGGGACCCAAGAGCCCTGCCACCGCCATCATGACGGCGCCGGCCGCCGGCCAGCTCTCTACCGTGAAGTTGGCTACGTGGGTCGTGCCGATGAACTTCGGCGTGAACGGATCCATGTTGATCGGCGCGTCCGGCGACAGGTTGTGCCCGTACTCGTACAGCCAGTGCTGGAAGTCGACGAGCATCACGAGCCCGAAGACCAGGAAGTCGATCCAGCCGAGAGCACCGATCTCCAGACGTGCGGCCAACGCCGCCAGCACGGCCAGCGCCAGAAAGCGCAAGATCAGGAACGGGATGAACCGGAACTCGGGAAATTCATCCGGTTCGATCTCCTTCATCCCGATGTAGTGGTTCAGAATGTTCACTTCCTGGATCTCGCCGGCGACCTTGTGAGGGTAGACTACCAACGACAGTCCCTGCGGGTACTGCGGCGCCACCAGCGTGATCTTCCAGACGGGCAAGAACGCCGCTGGGATCAGGAGGAGCGCCGCGACCAAGACGATCACACGGGAGGCCCGCGACAGCTCCCCCCGGAACAGCCGACTCGGACTCATCGCTTACGTCCCCCCGCTCGCCAGCTTGACCGCCAGCACCGCGGCCGTGCCCGCCTTGACGTAGTATTGCCAGGCCATGTTGCCCACGTTGGCCGCCCTCACGTAGTCCTCGGCCGCCAGCGCCTCTTTAGCCGTCGCCAGCGCTCGCGCCCCCTCGCCCAGCCAGTGTCGAGCGTCCACAACCTGGCCACTAGCCACCGGGTGCTCCTCGGCGCCTGCCTCGATCGCACTGGCGAGCACACTCTCGACCAGCGCCTTGGTGCTGTCGGCCTGAGCGATCCACTTCTCTGCCTTCGCCTTGTCCTCGTCCTGATCCTGGGCGGGCACGCCTACCAGGGCGCGCCCGCTCAGCAGGGTGAGAGCAACGACGGCAATAATGAGCTTCTTGGTTCTCATCGCCGATCTCCTTCCCGAGCTCACGGCTCTACTAACAGGTAGCCCACCATCTCCAGGTGCAGCGCCGAGCAAAACTCGCTGCAGTAGAACGGATAGACGCCGGCCTGGTCGGCGACGAATTCGATCACCTCCGACTCGCCGGGCTCCAAGCTGACGTTGATGTTGTACTTGTCGATGGCGAAGCCGTGCGTGCCGTCGCGTATGGTCTCGAGGCTCGTCAGGTAGATCCTCACCCGATCGCCCTGCCTGACCTTGATGTGCTCGGGCCAGAAATGGCTACGAATCGCGGTCATGTACACGTCCACGGTGTTCCCGTCCCGCACGATTCTCTCCTCGCCCGACGTGACCGCATTGGGATCGGACGCCATGGTGTGGGGATTGAACCCGACCTCGGGATAGACGAGCCACGGGTCGAGCTTGTCCGCCTTGATGATCTGCGCGTAATGCGGCTCGCCGATGCCGATAGGCATGTCGTAGAGGAGCTGCATCGGCTCGCCGGTGACGTCGATGAGCTGGAAGTTCTGCGGATGCAGCGGGCCAACCGGCATGAAACGGTCGATCGACCACTTGTTGAGCGCCACCAGGTAGTTGCCGTCCGGCGAGCGCGTATCACCCTCCGCCGCCGCCAGGTGACCGATGTTGTAGTGGACGTCGATCTTCTCCTTCAGCGTGAAGTCCTCGAGGCTCCATTTTGCCACCGCCGTCTCGATAAACAGCGACGTGTAGGCACCACCGCGGCCGTCGAACTGGGTGTGAAGCGGTCCCAGCCCCAGCTCCACCTGCGCCTCCAGCACCGCGTCGAAGTCGAGGATCGGTACGCCGAACGGATCCCGCCCGGAGAACGTCTCGTTCGCGATGGCGCTCTGAATCTTCTCGAACGAGTAGACCGACACGTGCGGATCGAGCTTCCCCGCCGTGACGATCATGCGGCCGTCAGGTGTGACATCCGCGCCGTGCGGGCTCTTCGGCTCGGGGACCAGGTAGAGCAACCCCTCGCTGATCGACACGTCGAGCGGGATCACACTCATCCCCTGGATCCGGCGGACGCCGTCACCCGACTGATAGACCTGCTCCGCCCTCTGCCAGTTGATAGCGTGCAGGTAGTCCATGTCGTTTGCCGACGCGCCGGCCTCGAACGGCACTCCCGTGCTCTCGATGCCGCCCGTCGCCATCTCGGTGTTGAACGAGCCGAGGAACACCCAGCCCATAGACGGGCCCTTGCCCGCATCCGCCAGGTCCTGCCAGTAGGGCGGCAGCTCGAGGCTGAACGTGCGCGACGGATCGATGCGGCCCGCCGCTCGGTCGAACTTCCAGAACGTTACCGCGCCGCGGTAGCGCTCCTGGTACTCGCTGAGGTCGGCGTACGTGCCGTCGAGCGGCACCGCGTACTGGCTCGACTGGATCACGTACTCGGTGTTCGGCGTGACGAAAGTAGCTCCGTGATCGGAACCCATCAGCGGGTTCGTGAGGATCTGCTTCGTCTCGAAGTCCTTGAGCGAGATGACGGCAACGCGAGCGTTCGCCTTGTCATCGATGAACAGGAACTGGCCATCGTACTCGCCGTCGGTCTCGGAGATCGCAGGGTGGTGAGTGTCGCCCCAGAGGACTTCCCTGCCGTTCACCAGCCCGCCTTCCAGCGTTTCCATCGTGCCGCCGGCTCCGTAACCGAAACCCTGCCAGGGTTCCGGCGTGAACACCGCAATCGACTTGAGCAGTCGCATCGACGGCACGCCGATCACGAAGACCTGGCCGGAATGGCCGCCGGACGAGAACATGACGTACTCGCAGCTCGCCTACCGAAGCACCCGCCGGGCCACGAGTGCATGACTGCGGCCCTGCGATCGCCAACGCGACTACCGCGAAGGCCGCAGCCCCCCAAATCGTCCTTTTCGCTCTCATAGCGTCCTGGACCTCCCTCTCTGGTGAATGTGATTCGGCCTTCAAATGATCACTGATTACTGATCACCGACTACTGCCCGGCCTCCGCATCTTTCCCGCGAAAGAACTCGAGCAGTGCACGTGCGTCTTCCACTGTCACGCCCTGATTCGACATCGGCGTGAAGTACTGCCCGAGCAGCTCCTTGGCCGTCGCGTCGTTGGCCAGCATCGAATCAGGATTGACGATCATCGCCATGATGAACTCGGCGCTTCTCCGCTCCGTCAGGCCGGCCAGATCGGGGCCGACAAGGCGTCCACCACCAATCGTGTGGCAGGCCGTGCAACCCCGCGCCGACATTAGCCCCTCGCCCTGGATCGCCAGAGCTGCGTCGACCTCGCCGGCGGCAGTAGCCGCAGGCGGTGCCTGCTGCGCCGCAGCCGGTTGAGAGGGTTGTCCCTGTCTCTGCTCCTCTTCCGTTCCACCCACACAGGCAGCCACACAGAGCGTGGCGGCCCACACGCCAGTCATTCGCATTGGTCCACTTCCTGTATCAGGTCCGCGATCGCGGTCCGAGTGAAGAACTCGATTACCGGGTCCGAGGCCGACTTCCAGCGAGTGTGAAGCCGGCACGGCGAATCGTCCGAACACTCCTCACGACCAAGCAGGCACGAGCGCCGTTGCACTAGGCTGTTGAACGGCTCGATCACATCCGCCAGCGAGAGCTCTTTCGCCGGCCTCGCAAGGCGAAACCCGCCACGCGGCCCCCGCTCCGACACCAGCACACCGGCCCGGGCAAGGCTGTGCAGAATCTTCGAGAGATAATTCGCCGGCAGGCCCAGCCGACCGGCGATATGGGCGGCACCCAGTGTCGATCCCTCCGTTTGCTGCGCCAGGCAGAGAACGGCTCGAATTGCGTACTGGTCGGTTTTTGATATCAAGTAAGAGCCCGGTATTAATATGTTTCGCATGTTAATATGCGAGATCCCACCACGCAACCCCCTTTCCTCCCAGGCCGCTCGGGCCTACCTTCAGTGCCCGCTCGGACGAGGCGTAGTCTAATCTCTTGTAAGGTAAGGGGTTACGCCTGCGACACCCCGGCCCACCCGAGGAGTTTGGCGTGAAGGAGAGTTTAGGCGCGGACAGGGCTCAGCCCAGCAGCACGCCTCAGGAAGCCCCTGAGGCGGGGGGCGGCGCGCGTTCCGCTCCGGCGCGGCCGCGGCTGCGCGGCAGGGTGGCGCTTCGCCTGGGCTTCTACGGGACGCTCCTGGCGCTGGCGCTGATCCGTTTCTCGCTCAACCCGCCCGTTCAGCTGCCGATCGTTCTAATACTGGTCACCTGGTACCTGACGGCAGGGCTATATTTCGCGCTGCGCCCGCGCGAGCAAGTACCCGGCTGTCTGACCGTGGCACTCCGCTTCGTGTTCTTCGTCTACGAGGCCACCGCGGTCGTCGTCGTCATGCACCACCTTGGAGGGAGTGGTTGGCTGGCCTTGCTGTTGCTCGCCTATCCAGTCAGCGAGCTAAACATCTTCTCTCCGGGACGAGCCGGGTTCGCGGGATCTCTTCTCGCGATCCTGGCCTGCACTGCGATGGTTGCGCTCGAGGCGTTGGGGTGGCTACCCCACGACCCGTTCTACTCGGTGAGCGACCCGCTCTATCGCCAGGCAGAGTACGTGCTGGGCGTCCTGATCGTCGCATGCTTCACCTTACTGGCGCCCGCCGTCTCTCAGCTGCGCTCTCGTTCGTAGACCGAGACATGCCAAACGCTGGACGCGTTGAACGGTTCACGCCGCCAGCTGCCCCAGCGCTCTCGTAGCTGCAGACCCGCCAAGCGGGCCATCAGATCGAGCTCTGACGGATACGCGTAGCGGACCCTGACCGGGTGCATCTTGATCCCTTCCTCCGAGACGACGATGTGTTGTGCGTCGACCCGCTGTCCAGTCGGATCGTGCTTGGATATCTCCAGCATCACCTCGTCCGTCTTCACCTTTGAGGCACTCACACGTTGGTGGCGATCGAAACGCGACAGATCCGGAACGAACGCCTCGAGGACGAAGAGGCCTTGATCGCTCAAGTGACTTGCGACGTTGCGAAAGCAACGGACCTGCTCCTCCTGTGAGAGGAGCGAGAAGAACGTGCTAAAAACCACAACGATGAGCGAGAACCGACCCTCCACTTCTACGTCCGCCATGTCTCCCATACTCACCGGGATGCGATCGCCTCCCGGCTTACTCCGCAGTTTGGCCACCATCGCTTCGGAGGCATCGATCCCGTGGACCCCGATGCCGCGCTCGGCCAGCGGCAAGGCCACACGACCGGTTCCGATTCCGAGCTCAAGCACCGGGCCGGGCCCGGCGAGGCCGGCGAGCAGCTCGATGGCTCCCGAAGTATCCAGCTCGCTGTACCACTCGTCGTACACCTCGGCGATCTTGTCGCCGTAACTGGCCGCATCGTAATCGCTCACGGGCTCCCCCTCCCTGGCCGCGGTTTCGGGTGGACTCAGGTTATGCTACGCCACGCGGGGCCGCAGGCCAAGGGCGGCGCGCCGCGTCGTGTGGCCCCAAGCACCCTTCCCGCGCCACATGCCTTGGGTTACAGTACTCCGAGGAGGATAGAGGCTTGGCGACACTCGCCCACAAGCTCGACAGACGCACGCGAGCCGGAGAGCTCTACGAGCTCAAAGGTTTCGGCACGGTACGCTGCATCGCATGCGCGTTGCGCTGTGTTATCAGGCCGGGCCGCCGCGGCGTCTGCCGCGTGCGCCATAACGACGGCGGCACGCTCATGGTCCCCTGGAGCTACGTCGTCGCTCTGCAGTGTGATCCCACGGAGAAGAAGCCGCTCTTCCACGTCTTCCCCGGTTCGGATGCCGTCACCTTCGGCATGCTGGGTTGCGACCTCCACTGTGACTACTGCCAGAACTGGCTGGCGTCGCAGGCGCTGCGCGATGAAGCCGCCGGTGTCGGGCCGCGCGACATCAGCGCCGATGCCATAGTCGAGCTAGCCGAGCGAAGGCAGGCGCGGCTCGTCGTCTCGTCCTACAACGAGCCTCTCATTACAGCCGAGTGGGCGGCCGAGGTCTTTCGCTTGGCGAAGCAGGCGGGCCTGCACACGGCGTGTGTGTCGAACGGGAACGCCACACCCGAGGCCCTCGACTACCTGCGCCCCTGGACCGACGCCTACAAGATCGACCTGAAGACGATGAGCGACCGGGGCTATCGGAAACTGGGCTGCACCCTCGAGCACGTCCTCGACACGCTGCGCCACGCCTATGAGAAGGGCTTTTGGCTCGAGATAGTCACCCTCGTGGTACCGGGCTTCAACGACTCGGAGGATGAGTTGCGGGATGCGGCTTCGTTCATCGCGTCCGTCTCACCGGATATCCCGTGGCACGTCACCGCCTTCCACCCGCACTACAAGAGGACGGGTGTTGCAGGAACATCCCCCAAACAGCTCATGCGGGCAGCCGAGATCGGGCGCGAGGCCGGGCTCGATTTCGTGTACGCCGGCAATCTTCCCGGCACTCTCGAGGGCTGGGAGAACACCTACTGCCCGGGCTGCAGGCGGCTACTGGTCGAACGGGTCGGCTTCCACGTTATGAAGGACGAACTGAGCCCGAGCAGCGGTAACTGCCCGGGCTGCGGCCACTCGATTCCGGGCATCTGGCCGGATCCGGCCGAGGCCGTTACGCCCGCATCCCCCTTCCGCAGTTCTTGTGGCTGAGACCGAGGCCGGTCCGACCTTCGATAGCCGGGGGTGGTGGGCCCAGTTCTTGCCCCTCCCTATGATGAACTACCGCGCCCTACGCCCGGCGGACGGCCGTTCGCCTCGGATGCTGCCCGCCGCGGACCCACGGCCCGCGGCCTGGCAGAACGCAGGCGAGGTAGTTCTATTCGTGAGAGACCGCATGTCCCGTTTTGTCACACCCTGCCCGTGAGGAGGCGTCCCCCGCAAGCGAATCAAGGCAGACGAGATCGCCCGGCAGTGGGGCAAGAATCCGGAGACGATAAGAAGAGGGCTGCTCCTGCAGGAGAAGTCGGTACCCGGCTTCGACGAGGACACGATCACCATTTCCGTTGCGGCCGGTCGCTCGGCGATAACCCGAGCGGGCGTCGATCCACAGAGGATCGGCGCTCTGTACATCGGCTCCGAGTCGCATCCCTACGCCGTGAAGCCGAGCGGTACCGTGGCGGCGGAGGCGCTGGGGATCGGACCCGAGGTCCATATCGCCGATTTCGAGTTCGCCTGCAAAGCGGGCACGGAGGCGATGTTCGTGGCGCTCGGCCTGGTTGAAGCGGGCCGGGTCGACTACGCGATGGGCATAGGGGCAGACACATCGCAGGGCGCACCCGACGACGCGTTGGAGTTCTCGGCCTCGGCGGGCGGCGCTGCGTTCATTTTCGGAAGAGACGAAATAGTGGCCGAGGTCATCGAGACCTACAGCTACACGAGCGACACGGCGGACTTCTGGCGTCGCGAAGGCGAGTTCTACCCACGTCACGGAGGCCGCTTCACCGGCGAGCCGGCCTACTTCAAGCACGTGC
>JBDHHM010000045.1:0-10164 GCA_039589355.1 Gemmatimonadota bacterium
GCATACTCCGGCGGCCAGCGAATACTCACCAACGGTGATGCCGGGCGGGAACTTGTTCTCCACTATCCGCGAGGAGTCCGGTCGGCAAGGGCTGTGGCAGTACGGGATGAACGGCAGCGATGGCGGCGGCATGCTCGACGAAGTCCAGCCGGCGGGCTATCACGCGTGGGTTGATCCCCATACCCTGGCCGTCTTCGTACTGGGCGATTCGATCACCCCGTCTACCCTGCAGCTAGCCGACCTAGTTTCGAGCGCCACTTCGGTCCTCGCAGAGAATATCGGACGCTCCATTCACCGAATCCCGGGACAGCGAGCGATCAGCTTCGTCCACAAGGTGAGCGATGAAGAGTGGCTCATCAACGCCGTCGAACTCCACGACCATCACGCCGACTTTGCCCGGCAGCGAGGACTACGCGTGGCTGTCCGCCGGCACCATCATCATGGGAAGCGAATCCACACTGTACCGGTTCGTGGAGGGCGGTGAGTGGGAGGCCGTTGCGGACCTGGCCGAGTTCGGCGTGCGCGGGATAACCCGCGTCGCAGTATCGGTCGCCGGCGGCCGTATCGCCGTTGTTGGCGAGCGCGGCGAGTGAAACTCTGAGCGGAGACCGGGCGTAGGGAGAGGCGCGCGGGACGCCTCAGATTCCCGAAACGACATTCCGCATGGAAACGCTGCTTCAAGATCTGAAGTTCGGAGTCAAGCTGCTCTGGAAGGAAAAGGCGCTCAGCCTGACCGTCCTACTCACGCTGGCCGTCTGCATCGGCGCGAACACGGCGATCTTCAGCGTGATCAACGCCGTGCTGCTCGAGCCGCTTCCCTTCCACGAACCGGACCGGCTGGTCCGGGTTTTCAACAGCTATCCGAACGCCGGTGTGGAGCGTGCCTCGAGCAGCGCACCCGACTTCTTTTACCGCCGCGAGCAGGTGCAGGCGTTCGAGGAGGTGGCCGAATTCCAGTTTTGGGGCCACACGGTGGGCGATCCGGGGAGCACGGAGCGCGCCCGCAGCATGCGCGTCACGGCCTCCCTATTTCCGCTGCTGGGGATCCGACCGTCGATCGGACGGACCTTCAACGAGGAGGAGATGGAGGTAGGTAACGAGCAGAAGGTGATCCTCAGCTACGGTTTCTGGCAGGAGCGCTATGGCGGCGACGCAGCCATCCTGGGCCAGGACCTTCGCATCAACGGGCGGCCCTACACGATCGTCGGGGTGCTCGGCGAGGATTTCCACTTCCTCGGCCAGCAGGACAGCCGGTTCTTCGTGCCGATACCGTACACCTCCGAGGATCGGACTCCGGAGCGGCTCCACAACAACAACTTCGAGATGATCGCCCGGCTCCGACCCGGAGCCACGATCGAGCAGGCCACGCACCAGATCGCGGCCCTCGATGCCGGATTGATGGACGAGTTCCCGATCCCCAACGCCCGGCAGATCCTCGAAGACGCAGGCTACCACGTCCAGGTCCACAACCTCAAGGACGATCTGCTCCGTGACGTCAGTCCCACTTTCATCATGCTGTGGTTCGGGGTCGCCTTCGTCCTGCTCATCGGCTGCCTCAACATCGCGAACCTGATGCTGGCGCGATCCAACGTCCGCATGGGGGAGCTGGCGACCCGCATCGCGCTGGGCGCCGACCGGGCGCGGCTCAGCCGGCAGCTGCTCACCGAGGCGGTGCTGATCGCGGGCTTGGGGGGGCTGCTCGGACTGGCCTTGGGCGCGGCCGGGCTCCGGCTGATCGAGACCATGGGCGTGGAGGATTTGCCTCGCGGCACCGAGGTCGCAATCGACGGCGCCGTCGTCCTCTTCACTTTCCTGCTGGCCGCCGCCGCCGGCATCTTCTTCGGCGCCATACCGCTGCTGCATATCTTCCGGACCGATCTGAACGCCGTGTTCCGGGCGGAGAGCCGCACCGGCACGGCCAGCCGGCGCGCCGTCCTGCTGCGCAGCGCTCTGGTGACCGGCCAGGTGGCCATCGCATTCGTCCTGCTCATCGGCGCGGGCCTGATGTTCGCCAGCATGCGCGCCGCCCTCAACGTCGATCCCGGATTCCAGCCGAGCTCGGTACTCACCGGCTACATCTCGCTACCGGGTTCCAGCTACCCGGACGACCCCGCGCAGTTGCAGTTCACCGATGACTTGTTGCATGAGGTGCGGGCGCTGCCGGGGGTCACGGCGGCATCGGTGACCAGCATGATCCCGTTCGGCGGCGGAGGCAGCTCCAGCGTCATCCTGCCCGAGGGCTACGTGCCGCGACCGGGGGAATCTATGCTGGCGCCGTGGAACACCACCGCCGGACCCGGCTACTTCGAGGCCCTGCAGATCCCGCTGCTGGCCGGCCGCTACTTCGATGACACCGATACCGAGGACGGCACTCAGGTCATCATCATCGACCGCTGGCTCGCCCAACGATACTTCCCCGATGAGAACCCGGTCGGTAGGCGGATGCTCTGGGGCACTGTGCCCGGCATGGAGGAGGACGAGGAAGACTACCTGTACACCATCATCGGAGTGGTCGGCGACATACGACAGAACGACCTCACTCAAAGCGAGCACGTCGGAGCTTACTACTTCACCTACAAACAGAACCCGATCGGATTTCTGACTCTCACGGTCCGGACCGAGATGGAGCCGATGAGCCTGACGCCATCGCTCCGCAGCGTCGTGAATCGGATCGATCCCGACCTGCCGTTCTACTACCCCGAGACGATGGAGCAGCGGATCGCCGATTCGCTGGTCAGGCGACGCACCCCGATGCTGCTCCTCTCAGGCTTCGCCGTCGTCGCCCTCTTCCTGGCCGCCGTCGGGATCTACGGCGTGCTGGCCTACTCGGTGACCCAGCGGACACGTGAGATCAGCATACGCATGGCCATCGGGAGCAGCCCGCAGCAGGTCTTCGGAATGGTCGTCACCCAGGGCCTCCTCGTCGTCGGTCTCGGTCTCGTGATCGGACTCGCCGGTAGCCTGCTCCTGGTCCGGCTGGTCCGGGCGCTGCTCTACGGAGTCCAGCCCACGGACCCCCTGGTGCTGACCGCCGTGATCGTAACCCTGGCCGCCTGCGGCTTCGTCGCCTGCTGGCTGCCGGCTCGGCGCGCGACCCGCATCGACCCCGTCATCGTCCTGAACGCCGAGTAGCGACCCGATTGACACGGGGCTCGCCGTCACCGATCATGGCGGAAGCCCTCGTGCAGCTCACGCTCGAGCGCCCGTTCCTTTCCTGCGGGCGGCCCCCAGTCGCGCATCCCCGTTCTCAACCGAGGAGAGAAACCGATGGTCAAGGAGATCAGGATCGAGGAGCTGCAGCCCGAGGCGTTCATTCGTGATAAGGTCGAAGAGATCTCCGCCGCCGTCGGCGACGGTTGGGCGATCAACGCTCTCTCCGGCGGTGTCGACTCGTCTGCAGTCACCTTACTCGGACACCGCGCGCTGGGCGATCGGCTGACCACCTACTTCATCGAGAACGGGCTCATGCGCCGGGGCGAGCCGGAGCAGGTGGCGGCGATGTTCCGCAAGTTCGGTGTGCACGTGGAGATCCTCGACGCGCGCGAGGAGTTCTTCGCTGCGCTGAAAGGCATCACCGACCCCGAGGAGAAGCGAGAAGCAGTCACCCAGACCTTCTACCGCGACGTCTTCGGGCGGCTGGTACGCGAAGGCGACGCGCAGTTCCTCCTCCAGGGCACGATCCTCACCGACGTGGACGAGACCGTCGCCGGCATCAAGCGCCAGCACAACGTCTTCGAGCAACTGGGGATCGATCCCGAACAGGCCTTTGGCTACAAGATCATCGAGCCGCTCGTCCAGATCCGTAAGGACGGCGTGCGCCGCGTCGCCGAGGCGTTGGGGCTGCCCGAGTCGGTCTGGAACCGCATGCCCTTCCCCGGCCCCGCGCTCGCAGCGCGCGTGATCGGCGAGGTGACGCCGGAGCGGATCGAGACGGTACGGGTCGCCACGGTGATTACCGAGGAAGAGCTAGCCGACGTGGATGCCTTCCTGAAGCTGGCGATCCTGCACGAAGACCGGGTTACGGGTATGCGAGAGGGCAGGCGCGACTTCGGCCTGCAGCTCGAGCTACGTTGCTGGGACAGCGTCGATGCGCGTGAAGGCACACCCACCGAAGTACCGTGGCCGACGCTGCGTCGACTGGCCGACCGGCTGGTGGGCGAGGTGCCCGGCGTGGTAAGCGTGACCTACAACCTGGGGGCCAAGCCGCCCTCGACTATGGAGGCCATCTAGCAGGTCGCCGACAAAGGTCCGGGGATTCGGGTCGGCGCCGGGGTCCCCCTCGCTTCACCGCTCGCGTGCGCCGCGCGAGAGCGTGGCACCGCCATTACGTCGCTCACGAGTTACGCTCCGGGGAACCCAGGCGCCTCCCTGCCGTAGAGTTCCATCCGTTTTTCAGCGACCTGCTAGGCGCCATACGCGCTGCACAGGCTCGCCAGCCCAAAGATAAGGAGCGCCACCAAGCCAAATCCGAGAATCGCGCCCAATAACGCACCCCACCCCTCGTTCTTGACGATTCTCACCGCGCCGGAGACGGCCATCGCGGCGAACACGACCAAGGGCCCGTACAGGAGCACGCCGCCGACTGTAGTGTGTCCTGCCTCGCGAAGTCGCACGCCGACGGGGATTATCGCGGCAAGCACAATCCCAATGATGCAGACTATGACCAGCAACTCTACATTAACAAAACCCCTTCTGCGCATAATCTTCTCTTCCGTTAGCGCCGGTTGCAGCCGTCAGCAGACAGATCAGCGTAATAATCCGGCCGCTGCCCTCGCCGTCTCACGCATCGCGACCCGCAGTCCAGAGACCGAGCTCGACCAGCACGCCGATATGATCAGAGAGATGGTCGTCGGCCCCGTCGAGCACCGTGCGGGCGGCCCGCACGCTCCACTCATGCGACGCTCCCGGCCTCACCATCACGTAGTCGTAGCGCTCGTCGGTCTTGGTCTCCTGGTAGGGGAGCGCGGTGTAGCGGTTGCGGCTGGGCACCCAGGTAGCGGTCAGGCCCGCCGGTGTGGGGTTCGGGGGTAGTGGATCGACGAACCCCGCCCCATCGAGCGCCGCGTATTCCGGGCTGTAAGGATTACCCGGCCCCGGCGGCTCCGGGTACCCGACCGTCGGCGAGCTGTTGATGTCGCCGGCCAGCAGGACGGGGTTAGCGGCGGCCTCGGCGTCCAGGATCTCCAGGAGTGGCGCGAGCTGAGCGGTGCGTATGCGGGTGTCCTTGGCCTTGGTCCCCGCGTAGAGATGAACAGCGAACACCGTCAGGCCCCCGACCGGCGTCTCGAGATGGACGATCATCGCTCCCTTGCGGCCGAGCCGCTCGTCCACCTTCGTGCCGCGCCCCAGCGAGTGCGGCACGAATCGGCTGCCGGTGATCGGGTAGCGCGAGAGTACGAGCAGTCCGCCGGTCGTGTCGGCAGGCACCAGCCCCAGAATACGACGGGTCTCTCTCGCATCGGGCGTGGTCAGGTACGGTGGGCACAGCTCGCGCAGCAGGCGGCGCCGGCCCCGCACGTCGAACAGCTCCTGGAGTACTATGACGTCGGCATCGAGCGCCGCGATCGCCTCGGGAAGTCGCTTCAGGCGGTGTCGCTTCTCTTGCGACGGTATCGTGACCGGGAGCGCCCACGCGTTGAAGGTGACGACCCGGAGCGAGAAGGTCTCGGTCATAAGCCCCGAACAAATACGGTGCACCCGCTCCGGTCAAGCGTCCGGCTAGCCGGCGCCTACCTCCGACACGATGCGGCGGTCGGCGCGCAGCGACGACCTCAGGTAGTCGCGGTTCAGCTGAGCGATGTGGTCCAGGCTGACGGCCTTCGGGCAGGTGGCGGTGCACTCGCCGTGGTTCGTGCAGTTGCCGAAGCCCTCTAGGTCCATCTGGCGCACCATCGCCTTCACTCGCCGGTAACGCTCCGGCTGACCCTGCGGCAGCTTCGCGAACTGCGAGACCTTGGCCGCGGTGAACAGCATGGCCGAGGCGTTGGGACAGGCAGCCACACAGGCGCCACAGCCGATGCAGGCCGCCGCGTCCATGGAAAGGTCGGCGTCTTCCTTGGGGATCGGGATCGCGTTGGCGTCGGGCGCCGAACCGGTGGGGGCCCCGATGAAGCCGCCCGCCGCGATGATGCGGTCTAGTGCGCCGCGATCGACGATCAGATCCCTGAGGACCGGGAACGCTTTGGCGCGCCAGGGCTCGATCCACAGCGTGTCGCCGTTCTTGAACTCGCGCATGTGTAGCTGGCACATCGTCGTGCGATCGCGCGGTCCGTGTGCCCTGCCGTTGACCACGACGCCACAGGTGCCGCAGATGCCCTCGCGGCAGTCGTGGTCGAAAGCCACCGGGTCCTCGCCTTCCACGATGAGCTTTTCGTTGAGCACGTCCAGCATCTCGAGGAAGGACATGTCGGGGCTAACGTCAGCGAGGTCGTACTTGACGAAACGACCCTTCGACTTCGCGTTCTGCTGACGCCAGATATGAAGAGTGAGTTTCATCACTTGTAGCTCCGTGTCGCGAGTTCGACGTACTCGAATTCCAGCGGCTCGACGTTGCGGATCGGCTTCTTCCCTTCGCCGGCGTATTCCCAGGCCGCCACGTGTGAGCAGTTCTCATCATCCCGCACCGCTTCGCCGTCCTCGGTCTGGTACTCTTCGCGCAGGTGCGCGCCGCACGATTCCTCGCGCTCCAGCGCATCGAGGCACATGAGCTCGCCGATCTCCAGGAAATCGGCGACCCGACCGGCGTACTCGAGCGATTGGTTGAGCTCCGCGGCTTCGCCGGGGACGGTTACGTTCTCCCAGAACTCCTCACGTAAGGCCGGGATCTTACCCAGCGCCTCCTGTAACCCCTCGCGCGTCCTCGCCATGCCGCAGCACTCCCACATGATCTGGCCCAGCTCGCGGTGGAAGGACGTGACCGTGCGCTTGCCGTTTATCGAGAGCAGTCGCTTCATCCGCCCCTCGACCTCCGCCACGGTGGCCACCGCCTCGGGGTGGTCCGCGCCCAGCGGTTCGAATTTCGTCCGGGCCAGGTAATTGCCGATGGTGTAGGGGATGACGAAGTAGCCGTCGGCCAGGCCCTGCATGAGCGCGCTGGCTCCCAGCCGGTTGGCGCCGTGATCGGAGAAGTTCGCCTCGCCGATCACGAACAGGCCGGGGATGGTGCTCTCGAGGTTGTAGTCGACCCAGAGGCCGCCCATGGTGTAGTGGGTGGCCGGGTAGATGCGCATCGGCACCTTGTAGGGGTCCTCGTCGGTGATCCGCTCGTACATCTCGAACAGGTTGCCGTACCGCTCGCCGATCACGTCCTCACCCAACCGCTCGATGGCGTCGGCGAAATCGAGATAGACGCCGACGCCGGTGGGCCCGACACCGCGTCCTTCATCCACCACCCGCTTGGCAGCCCGCGAGGACACGTCCCGTGGCGCGAGGTTGCCAAAGCTGGGATAGATCCGCTCGAGGTAGTAGTCGCGGTCCTCCTCCGGGATCGCGCCGGGCGGTCGCTTGTCGTCGGCCTGCTTCGGTACCCAGATGCGACCGTCGTTGCGCAGCGATTCGCTCATCAGCGTCAGTTTCGACTGGTAGTCGCCGTGCACCGGTATGCAGGTCGGGTGGATCTGGGTGAAGCACGGGTTGGCGAAGCAGGCGCCCTTCTTGTACGACCGCCAGATCGCCGTTCCGTTACAGCCCTTCGCGTAGGTCGCCAGAAAGAAGACGTTGCCGTAGCCGCCGGTGGCCAGTACTACCGCGTCGGCCAGGTGCGTCTCGATCTCGCCGGTCACCATGTCGCGCACGACGATGCCGCGGGCGCGACCATCGATGAGGATCGGCTCGAGCATCTCGTGACGTGCGTACATCTCGACCTTGCCCAGCCCGATCTGACGCTCCAGCGCCTGGTAGGCGCCCAGTAGCAGCTGCTGGCCCGTCTGACCACGCGCGTAGAAGGTGCGTGAGACCTGCGCGCCACCGAACGAGCGGTTGGCCAGCAGGCCCCCGTACTCACGCGCGAACGGAACGCCCTGCGCGACACACTGGTCGATGATGTTGACGCTCAGCTCGGCCAGCCTGTGCACGTTCGCCTCGCGTGACCGGAAGTCTCCACCCTTGACCGTGTCGTAGAACAGGCGGTACACGCTGTCGCCGTCGTTCTGGTAGTTCTTGGCCGCGTTGATACCGCCCTGGGCCGCGATCGAGTGGGCGCGGCGCGGGCTGTCCTGGTAGCAGAAGCACTTCACGTTGTAGCCCAGCTCGGCCATCGATGCAGCGCCCGAGGCGCCCGCCAGCCCGGAGCCGACAACGATGACGCTGTACTTCCGCTTGTTCGCCGGGTTCACCAGCTTCATGTCGAAGCGATGCTTCTCCCACATCTTCTCTATCGGACCCGACGGAATCTTCGCTTTGAGTTCCATGGAAATCTCCGTTTCGCTCTCAGCTCACGACGCCGGTTAGTACGGCGACCGGGATCGAGATGTTGCCGATAGCGATCACCAGGGCGATCAGCAGCGCGATGACCGTCCGTACACGGTTGTAGCTCGCGTGGCTCAGCCCCAACGTCTGCAGCATGCTCGACACACCATGGTAGAGGTGCAGGCCGAGGGCGAGTTGCGCGATGATGTAGAAACCGGAGATCCACCAGATGCTGAACCCCGCCACCACGTTGTTGTAGACGTCGCCGGTCACGAAACTTCCGTGCGCCTGCCCGGTGGTGAGGTGTAGCAGATGGTAGATGATGAAGATCAGCAGTATCGGGCCACCCCAGCGCATCGTCCGCGACGCGTACGTCGACTCCACCCACTGCTGGCGTCGACGGTACCCAGTGGGACGCGCCGCCCAACTGCCTAGCGTAAGCGCCGTCGCCGCCCAGACGTGAAGCGCCACCGCGCCGAGCATCGTGCCACGAAAAACCCAGATGAGCCCCCCGTGTCCGAGCTCGCGCAGCAACTCGGCGTAGTGGTTGAGCGACTCCGGCCCCAGGTAGACCTGAAGATTGCCGATCATGTGACCGATGACGAACAGCACCAGGAAAACCCCGGTCACCGCCATTACCATCTTCTTGCCCACCGTCGACCCAAAGAAAGCGGCAACCCGGCTCCGTGGTGCGGCCACGGCTACGTCGATTGCGGTACCTGCCATTAGTCGACTCTCTCCCCTGCCTTGAATTCGGGCTTATGTGGATGCCTAGGCGGCCTACTGCCGTGCAAGCCCCGCGCCAACTCGCCTCGACACCTAAGTCATTACCATATATAGGTTTGAGATTAGCCGCCCCGTCGCGAGCGGCGCCCGGGCGTCACGTCGCGTCCCGAAACGACTCCTCCGTGCGAGATCGCCCTTCTTGGCTACGACCGCAGAAGCCGGTACACGAGTTCGGCGTGGCGCTCGGTCGCACCCTGACGAGCTCGGATCACCTCCCTACCCCGCTCCGCCATCTGTCGAGCCCGCTCCGGAGCACTCAGCAGTCCTGCGGCCGCCGCCATGGGCGCCTCCGAGACGGTGATGCCACCGGCCTCCCGGAACGCCGCAACGACGTCAGAGAAGTTCTTGTGGTGAGGGCCGATGATCGTGGGTTTCCCCAGCGAGATGGGCTCGATGGGGTCCGAGCCTCCGCGCGCCCGGAAGCTGCGGCCGACCACCGCGACATCGGCCAGCGAATACGCCTTCGACAGCTCACCCATGGTGTCCAGAAGGAAGAGCTCGGCGCCGTTCACCGCTCGCTGGGCCCCATCCGGGTGCTCGGTCCGCCGGACGATACCCGCGGCGAGGCGAGCTACCGACTCGAAGCGCTCCGGCTTTCTAGGTACGATCAGCAACTGTACGTCGGGAGGCCGTGTGGCGACGAGCAGCTCTTCCTCGCCCGGACCCGTCGAGCCCGCAACGACCAGCGGCTTCGACCGGTCGATCCCCATGGCAGCAGCTAGTTCGTCCGCGCCCGCAACACTCTCGGCCATTCGAACCGTGTCCCACTTCATGTTGTCGGTAACTGTCACCCGCTCGGCCGGAACTCCCAGGCGGGCGAATCGCTCGGCATACACCTCCGTCTGGGCCGCAGCCGCTGCCAGGGTCCGGAAGATCGGGCGGATCAGCGGCGCCGCGAAGCGGTAGTTCCTGTAGCTCGAGTCACTCAGCCGACCGTTGACGACGCAGAGCGGGATTCCCCTGCGCCGGCAT
>JBDHHM010000046.1:0-10071 GCA_039589355.1 Gemmatimonadota bacterium
CGACCCGGCAGTCGGGGTCGGTGCTTCCCGCAAGGACATCGGGCAGCTCACCCGCAGACTTGGCCTGAGGATCGGAGCCGGGTCGCTAAAACCGACGGGGGCGGACCTTCCGCCTTCGCTCGTCGGTCCCCCGGCTCTCCTCCCGGCCCAGATCGAGGCAGCAATGGAGAGAAGCGGTTGGTGCTTACCCACCCATTACGGGCGTGGGGCGGGTCGTCGAGCGGAGCTGGTGTTAGCGAGCCCGCGCTCACGGGTGACCGTGAGCGCGGGGGAGGCCGGAGCGAGATGACCCGCCCCACGCCCGTAACGGGTGAACCGGCGCGTGTTGGACCAGCCGACCACCGACGAGCCCGACGAGGAGAGAGACACCCGATAATGCATACAGAGGAGCGTTGCGCGGCGCCCTTACTCGCCCTGGCAGTCATCTCTGCGGTCGGCTGTGGCGGGGTGGAGCTGGGGGACGGGCGAGGCCTGGCGGGTAGCGGACGAGCCGATCCTCGAGATCGGCGTCGAAGAGGGAGAGGAAGCGTACGAGCTCTATCGTGTGCTCGACGCTCTCCGGCTGCAAGACGGCCGGATCGTGATAAGCAACGCCGGGACCGGCGAGCTCCGATTCTTCGATCCCCAAGGCACCCATCTGTGGAACGCCGGGCGGCACGGACAGGGGCCCGGCGAGTTCGGGGAGTTCTCGTCGATGCGGCTGTGGGCCGGTCCTCGGGGAACGCTCGTCGTCTCCGACAACGGGAACGGCCGCGTCAACACGTTCCGACCCAGCGGTGAGTTCCTGACATCAGCCCGGATCGAGGCCGTGCCGGGAGGAAGGCCGCCGAATATCCTGGACGGGTTCGCAGACGGCACGTGGCTCGCCGTAAGGGGGGTTGGAGCTCTGACGGGTGCCCCCGGCGCTATCATCCGGGGCTCGCGTCAGTACTTTCGCTACAACAGCTCTGGGAAGCCGGCCGAGAGTTTGACCGAGATACAGGCTCCCCCTCGCTACGTGCATAACTACGGCGACGTCACACACTACCCCTTCATCCCACTCACCGCCCGGCCCTCTGTCGCCGCCGGGAGCCTGTGGCTGTTCACCGGCGACGGCCAGACGCCTCAAATCGAACGCCGGCGGCTGGACGGTACCCTAAACTCGTACATCCGCTGGCCGGATTCCGATCGGCGTCGCACCGCGGAGGTCTACGATCGCTACAGGGAGGAAAGTCTGGACGACGCACAGGATCAGGTACAGCGCCGTCTGTACGCCCACTACTACGAGCTCGACCTTCCCATCCCCGAGTACCTGCCGGCCTACCAGGGACTCCTGGTCGATGACGAAGGACATCTCTGGGTCGAGGGCTATCGCCTACCGTGGGAGGCCCGACCCCACTGGAGAATCTTAGATCCCGACGGCCGTTGGCTGGGAACGGTGGAGACGCCGATCGGTCTGAGACCTTACCAGATCGGCGCCGATTTCCTGCTTGGACGCCACCGGGATGAGCTGGGCGTGGAACGCGTCCTACTCTTCGAGCTGGTCAAGCCGTGACGCGGCGAGTGGAATCCCAGTGTAACGTTGTGAGCTTCGCATATGCTACGTTTTGTTACGTTGAAACCGGTGGGCAGGACGTACCGACCCTCTAATGCACTAATACTAGAAGACTTACGCTATCAACCCGTCGCGGCACGTGACTGGCAGCGGCTCGGGGTAAGGTCTATTATCTCCACCCGTGGGCGGGAGGCAGCGCACCGCGCACCTGGGCCGCGTAACCCGACATGGCACGACGGATCCTCGTAGTAGACGACGACCCCACTATCCGCAGCTCATTCACCGAAGTCCTGGCCGATGAGGAGACCGAGGTGCGTACAGCGGCCAGCGCCGAGCAGGCGCTCGCCGCGATCGACGCGCAGCGGCCCGACCTGGTGCTCTCCGATGTTCGAATGCCGGGACTGGACGGCATCGAGCTGTTGCGATTGTTGAAAGAGCGAGCTCCCCGGACCGACGTCATCATCATGACCGCCTACGACGACATGCCCACGGCGGTCGCGGCGATGCGCGAGGGCGCCTTCGACTTCCTGCCCAAGCCACTCGACCTCGACGATCTGCGCCGCGTGCTCGACCGGGTGTTCGAAGACCGCCGAGCCCGTGAACGCCAGCGTCGCGCCGCCGAGGACGCCGCCAGCCGCTACCGGCTGGACCAGCTCGTGGGACGCGACCCGCGGATGATCGAGATCTACAAGCTGGTGGGCCAACTGGCGGCGAACCGGGCGAACGCGATCATCCGGGGCGAAACGGGGACGGGTAAGGAGCTCATCGCTCGGGCGATCCACTTCAACTCGCCGGATGCCGCGGAGCCCTTCGTCCCGGTGAACTGCACCGCGCTGCCCACGACGCTGCTCGAGTCCGAGCTGTTCGGCCACGTGCGCGGCGCCTTCACAGGTGCCGTCGCCGATCGGCGCGGTCGTTTCGCACTCGCGGGGCACGGCACGATCTTCCTGGATGAGATCGGCGACACGTCGCTCGAGTTCCAAGCCAAGCTGCTCCGTGTTCTGGAAGACCACAGCTTCTACCCACTCGGCAGCGACATCGCCGAACGCAGTCAGGCGCGCGTCATCGCCGCCACGCACCGTAACCTCGAGGACCTGATCGGGAGCGGCGCTTTCCGGGAAGACCTCTATTATCGACTGCGTGTCGTGGAGATCACGGTGCCGCCGCTCCGCGAACGGCCGGGTGACCTACCGAAGCTGGCCGAGCACCTGGTGGGCCGAGCCGCGGAAGAGCTGCACCGGCCTATGCCGCTCTTGTCGGAGGACGCTCTCAAGACATTGCTCGCCCACGACTGGCCGGGTAACGTGCGCGAGCTGGACAACACGCTCACTCGCGCGGTGGTCGTGGCGACAGGTGGAGTTCTGCGGCCCGAGCATCTGACGCTGAGGCCGAGTAGAACGGAGCCGGCTCTGGACCTGGTGAGCCTCACCGAGCTGGAGCGCCGCCACGTCGCTTGCGTGCTGGCGGCGACGGACGGGCACAAGAGCCGCGCGGCGGACATCCTGGGCGTATCGCGCCCGCGGCTCAACCGTCTGATCGAAAAGTACGGTTTGGACTAGAGCAGAACCGGCCGATGACGATCCGCCGCATCCTCTCGCTGCGCGTCAGCTTCCTGCTCATCCTCCTCTTCGGCGCGTTTCTACCGCTGGGGCTCGTGGGGCTGTACTTGAATCGCAGCGCGGCACGTTCCGGGGAGGAGCTGGTGCGCGCACGACTCGAGCGCGGTCTGCGCCAAGTCGTCACCGGCGTAGGAGCCCGCTGGGTCACTCAGCGCACCGCGCTACTCCACCTCGCCGAGCACCCGGAGGTACAGCGGCGGCTGAGGAGCCCGACCTCCCTCGCCGGCGAGTCGCTGACGTCGGCTGCGCTAGGTGAGTTGGCGGAGGGCATCGGTGACTTCGCCGAAGCCGTCCTGGTCCGCGATAACGCGGGCGCGGTACACTGGCGGCTCACCTCGGCGTCCCGCGAGCAGCCGACCGAAGCGCGATTCGCTTCGCGCCTGCCAGTGGAGCTACCGATCTATGACAGCGCTTCCGGCCGCCGGATCGGCACGATCGAGGCGCGACTGTTCGTCAGCCGCCTGGCGCCGGGCGGCGGCGGCTGGTATGGGATCGGCGGCTCGGTGCTGGGCCTGTTCGACCCCAGAACCGGCGATCCGCTGCTCCCGCTCACGATAGACCCGGAGCGATTCCGGCAGCCGCGCTTCTCGTGGGCGAACGAATCGTGGCTGAGCGTGAGCCACACGCTCCGCGAACCGCCGCTCGACATCTTGCTGGCCGCCCCACTCGGCCCGTTCACCGAGCCGTTCGAGCGGACGGCGCGGCGCGGCACGTTGGCGCTCATCGCCATCGCCCTCATCGCCTTCACACTTGCCACGTGGGTCACCGGTCGTCTCACCCGCTCACTGGGGCGGCTCGCTGCGGCGGCTGACGCTGTCAGCGCCGGTGACCTCGAACGGAAGGTGGAAGAGACCGGTGGGGACGAGACACGGCGCGTCGCCCGCGCCTTCAACACGATGGTGATGAGCTTGCGGGAGACTCTGATGCGGTTGACTCAGAAGGAGTCGCTCGCCGCCGTCGGCGAATTCGCCACATCGCTCGCCCACGAGGTCAGAAACCCGCTCACCTCGGTCCGCCTCATCCTGCAGAAGGCGAAAGCGAGGTCCGATGATCCGAAATGTAGCGAGCTCATCACCACTGCCCTCTCTACGCTGGACGGTCTGAATCGGACCGTGAGCGGCGCCTTGAGCGTGGCTCAGAGCGGACTCGTGAAAGCTCAGACCATCGATCTCCGCTCCCCGCTTGCGGCGGCCATGCGGACGGAGGAGCCCGAGTTCCTGGCCCGCGGCGCACTGCTCGAGCCGCTGGGGAGCGCCGCGCCCGTTCACGTGCACGGCGACGCGGCAGCGCTCGAGCGCCTGTTCCTCAACCTGTTGCGGAACGCCGCACAGGCGCTCGGCCCGCAGGGTCGAGCCAGCGTGGGGCTCGAGGTCGCGGGGGACGTCGCGACGGTGTCGATCGTCGACAGCGGCCCCGGCATCCCCAAGGACGACCTCGAGCGCGTGTTCGAACCCTTCTACTCCACAAGAGCCGAGGGTACGGGATTGGGCCTCGCCATCGCCAGACAGATCGTGACCGCTCACGGCGGCGAGCTCTCTATAGCTAGCGAGGAGGGTCACGGCACAGAGGTCCGGGTCAAGCTGCCACTGGCCCGGCGCACGTAACGGTTCGGCCCGGGCCGCTGTCACAGCGCATTACAAATAACGGGCGCTCCCAACGGCTCCCTTTCTCTTAAGCTATTGTGGCGCAAAAGATTAGACCGCTCGCGGCCGGCCGGCACGAAAAGCGCTTGGGGTGGACTCGGCGCACGCTGAACGTGCGTTTTGAGACCCAACCTTCAAGCCGGGGGGTGTCATGAGGAAGACAAGGTTCGTACCACCACTCGCCGCGGCGGCTTGGCTGGCCGCCACGGGTTGTGAGCGATCGCAGCCGGGCGAGGGAATACACACGGCGGGCTTCGGCTCGGGCGAGCAACTCGCTGCCGAGGTCGCCCAGGCCGACACCCAGGGCATCGTCACGCGCCGCATCTGGGCGGGCGAGGAGGTGCCGTTGGGCTCCTTTTCGCCCGATGGCAAGTACCTGACCTTCGTCGACTGGACGACGGGGGACCTGGCGATCCGGGATATGCAGACCGGCGAGGAGCGACATATCACGGATGAAGGGTCGTGGACTCCTCGCGTGGAGTTTGCCCAAGAATCACGAATCTCTCCCGACGGTCGGTACGTCGCGTACACCTGGTACGAGCCGGTCGGGGCGGCGCTCCAGGGCGTCAGCCCCGGCATCCGTGTCATCTCGATCGAGGGCGGCGCGCGACGTGTGCTGGTCAGCAACGAGGACAATCAGTACGCGCAACCGTTCGACTGGTCAGCCGATGGTACCCGGGTGCTGGTCGGGCGGATGAGGTCAGATGGCACGACCCAGATCGGGCTCGTCGATGTCGCCGATGCCGAGCTGCACATCGTCAAGTCGCTGGGTCGGGCTTCGCTGGGCAACATGGCGCTTTCACCCGATGGGAGGTACGTCGCCTACGACGTTCAGCGCGAGGAGGACTCCCCCGAGCACACGGTGCACATCGTAGCTGCCGACGGCAGCCGTGACCGGGAGGTGACCGGGCCACGCGGCCACAACATCGTGCTCGGCTGGGAGCCGAGCGGCCGCTACCTGCTGTACTACGGCGATGGTTCCGGTTCGCCCAGCGTCTGGGCTTTGCGGACAACCGAGAGTCGCCCCCGAGGCGCGCCGATCCTCATCCGCTCGGACCTCTGGCACCTGATTCCGGTAGGTTTCACCGCCGCGGGCGACTACTTCTACGGGGTGACCACGGGCAAGGTCGACATGTTTACCGCGATGACCGACCCCGAGACAGGGGCGCCGATCGGGGAACCGCAGTCGGTCACGCCCCACTACCAGGCCGGCACGGCTCTCTACCCAAGGTGGTCGCCCGACGGCCGCTACCTCGCCTACCGCCGGACGCCACCGTCCGGCCGAGGGACACCTTACTCTCTGGTGATCCGCGCCGTCGAATCCGGCGAGTTCCGTGAGATCGGCCTCGACCTCCGGGTCATGCTCACACCAGACTGGTCCACCGACGGCCGCTTCATGCTGGTTTACGGCCGCGATCCCCAAGGTCGAGATGGCATCTACCGGATCGACGTGCAGACAGGCGAGTACGGGGTGGTGCATACAATCGAAGGGAATCTGCGTGGTGCCGCCTGGGTCGATGACGGACGCACGGTCGTCTACAAGGAGGCCGGCATTGGCAGCCAGGCGCCCGATCGGTGCCGATTCGTCACCGTCGAGCTCTCGTCCAGCCGGGAACGTGAGGTCTATCGCTGGCCCTGCTTTTCCAAGGACTGGTGGTGGACGCTGTCGCCCGATCGGCGCACGATCGCCGGCATGTTCGACCCCGGCGAGAATCCAGGAGAGAACCCCTGGACCTTGAGACTCGTTTCACTCAGCGACGGCGCGTCACGCGATCTCGCCGAATTCAACGCCATGATCGGCGATAACGCGGCGGGGCCGGCCATGTTTCCTGAACTGTCCTGGACACCCGACAGCCGTTCGTTCCACTTCCGGGGCTGTTCCTCCCCCGACCAACTGATCGAGGCACTCCAGCGCTGCCCTAATTGGGCGTTCGATGTCGAGACGGGTGAGCGGCGACGGCTCGCCGACGACGCACCGATGGGGTCGATCCATCCAGACGGGCGGCGCGTGGCCTTCGCGGACGGCGAGACGGCCTACGAGATCTGGGTGATGGAGGATTACCTGCCGGGCGAAACCTCGGAGCCCGGCACGCGAGATTAGCAGACAGGTTCCGAGCTGCAGCCGGCATCTTCGCCGGCTGCGGTTCGGGTTCAGTCGGCGGCGAGCTCGGTCGCCGGCACGGGAGGGCGGAGGCTGCGGCCCAACGCCGCGCCGAAGATCAGCAAGAGCGGCGCCGTCCATAGGCCTGGGTAGTAACCCCACTCTATGACCCCAATCATCAGATGCCCGGCGCCGGCGAGGATCTGAACGATCGCCCAGAATTTGGCCAGCTTGAGCGCCCAGAGCCGGCCGTGGGCGACGGAGGGAATCATCGCCGCGAGCAGCAAGAACATGGCAAGGTGTAACGACACGAAGAATTCCGGGGACAGCGAGAAGAGTGGGAAGCGTTCGTGATACTTGGCGACGTAGTCCTCGAACGCATGGAGAAACTGAGCGAAGACGAGCGCCGGATAGAGATGGCGGCCCGCGCTCAGATGGTGATGGTGGATGCTCAGCTCTCTTGGGGCCACGAAGTGTCTCCCAGCTCGTGCGGCCGCCGCCGCTCCCTGCGGCGCGAGTAGCTCCCGGCCTCGCTGCGGCTGATCTTGCGCTTCGCCACGAGGCCCTCCAGGACAACCTCGCTGGCGACCACAAGCCGCTCGGCTTCAGCCACATCCGTTTCGCCGGCGGCTGCCGTACGGGCCAGCTCCACGAGCCCGGGAACGGACCCGAAACCTTTCAGGCAGGCCTCAGCGCTGGATAGCTCCGCGACCTGAATGGCGCCGCCGGAATCGAAGTACTCGACTATCGGCTCGGCGTCCTCCTCGACAAAGTACTGGTCGAAGGTCGCACCCGCCGCACGCAAGATCAGGTCGAAGGCTATCTTGGTGCCGCCCTCCAGCTCGCCTTCGTACTCGAGCTCCAGCTTCCCGGTAATCGAAGGCAGCGACGCGTAGATGTCGGCCACCCACGGGACGACGCGTTCCTCGTGGTTGGCGATCGCCCGGCGCTCGGCGTTCGAAACCACGCTCTCCAGCACGGTGATCGGCAAACGTTGCGAGACGCCCGAGCGTCGATCGACGCGCTGGTCATCGCGCGCCTCGAACGCGATGCGCTCGACGATCTCCCTGATCATGCCGGGGATATGCACAGGACGGCCACCCCGCTCCGTCCACGCCTCCTGTTCCGTAATGGCGATGCCCTGATCGACATCGCGCGGGTAGTGCGTCATGATCTCGGCGCCGATTCGGTCCTTGAGCGGCGAGATGATCTTGCCACGCGCCGTGTAGTCTTCAGGGTTCGCAGTGAACACGAGCTGCACGTCGAGAGCGAGTCGGATCGGATAACCCTTTATCTGGACATCGCCCTCCTGCATGATGTTGAACAGCCCCACCTGTATCTTGCCAGCCAGGTCGGGCAATTCGTTAACCGCGAAGATCCCGCGGTTCGCGCGCGGCAGGAGGCCGTAGTGTATGGTGAGTTCGTCGGAGAGCACGTGGCCGCCGCGAGCGGCTCTGATGGGATCGACATCGCCGATAATGTCGGCGATCGTCACGTCCGGCGTCGCCAACTTCTCTACGTAGCGCTGGTCCCGCGGGATCCAGTCGATGGGCGTCGCTTCGCCAAGCTCCTCGAGCTTCAACCGGCCGTACTTGCTGATCGGATGGAACGGATCGTCGTTCACCTCCGAGCCGGCGATGATCGGTATCCGCTGATCGAGGAGTTCGACCAGTTGACGCAATATCCTGCTCTTCGCCTGCCCGCGCAGGCCTAACAGGATGAGATTGTGCCGCGCCAGGATGGCGTTGACCAGCTGTGGGATTACAGTGTCTTCGTAACCGACGATGCCCGGAAAGAGCTCCTCGCCGGACTCGAGCTTGGCGACGAGGTTCGCCCGCATCTCGTCCTTGACGGAGCAGGCAGCGTAGCCCGAGCTCCTCAGCTCGCCGATCGTCCGCGATCGCGTTTCAGGCATAGGACCTCAATTGGTACGCGATGCACCTGGTGTGGGCAAGTTAGATCTCACGGCTCGCTCCGGACTCCCCTGCACCGGCAGGGGAACTCTGGTCATCAACTGGACTGCAAAGGCCGCCGCAATACCCATGAGCGCTGCGCAAAGCACGAACGGCGCCCTCGGACTCCAGGTTCCGAACACCCAGCCCGCCCAGATGGAGCCCAGCATGCGACCGAGCGCCGAGAGCGACTGCATAACGCCCAGGATGGCGCCCTGCATGTCGAGCTGCGTGTACTGAGAGGCCAGGCTGCTGAGCGACGGCCAGTTGAGCCCGGTTCCGAAGGCGACGAGTGCCAGCGTACCCAAGAGAATCCAGAGGATCCCCGAGAGTGGCAGGAGCAAGTAGGCGGCGACGAGGGTACTCGTGCCCGCAACCAGCAGCCGACGCTCCCCGAACGTCCGGGCCATCGGTCCCAGAAGTCGGCCCTGCAGGATGGCCATCAGCAGTCCGAGATACGCCAGCAGGTAACCTGCATGCCGGGCGTCGTAGCTCAGCTCGACCTTGAGCCAGAGCGGGAACACGGTGGTGAATGCTGCAAAGACGAAGGTGGCCAGCAGGAAGATCGTCATGAGGGTCCCGATCGCCGGTTGCCGGGCAAAGTGCACACCCAACTTGAGGCGCCCCAGCAGACCTGCCGAGCCCCGTGAGGCGGCCCTGGCGCGGAGCTCCGGACTCAACGACTCCGGCAGATGGAAGACTGCGGCACCGGCGTTGCCGAAGCAGAGGGCCGCGGCGAAGAAGCCGGGGACGGCGTAGCCGAACTGGCTCAGCGCGCCGCCGATGGCCGGGCCGGCGATGAAGCCGAGGCCGAAGGCAGCGCCGACCAGACCCATCCCTCGTGTGCGATTCTCCAGGTCCGTGCTGTCCGCGATGTAGGCCTGCGAGACGGGCACGTTGGCGCCCGCCATGCCCGCCATCATGCGCGACGCGAACAGCCACACCAGGTTGCCCGCCAGCGCGAAGATCAGATAGGAGATCCCCGATCCGACAAGCCCCAAGAGCAGGATCGGCCTGCGTCCCACGCGATCTGACAGCCGCCCCCACATCGGACCGAATACGAATTGCATCGCCGGGTGCGCCGCCACGATGAGACCGATGACCAACGGAGACGCGCCGAATTCCTGGGCGTAGAACGGCAACAGGGGCAGGACGATGCCGAACCCGATGAGGTCGACGAAGATCGTGAGAAAGATGATCGTGAGCCGAGACAACTGCCGAT
>JBDHHM010000047.1:0-19517 GCA_039589355.1 Gemmatimonadota bacterium
TCGAGAACCCGCTCAGCACGGCTCCCCGATAGGACCTCCTTCACCCGCTCCGGCTCCTCATCGAGTATCCGAAAGGTGTCGGCCCCGAACGCGTCGACCAGGGTCTCGGCGGTCCTTTCACCGACTCCTGCATAGCCGGTCAGACGTGAGATGATGGACCGGGCATCGTCCTTCGCGGCCGGGGATCGCCCAGCACCGGCCTCCTCGCCCCTCGGCCGCCTCTGGCCCTCGAATACGGGCGGTGGCGCCTCGGGCGGCCGGTAGCGGCCCCGCGTGCCCCAGCGGCCGCGAATCGTGGCCCGGGGCGCACCGGGCAGGGGAGCCGGCGCCACGCCTGACGCCTTGGAATCCTCAACGGCCTCCGGCTCGGAGGGCGACCCCGCACCGCCGCTGACCTCGGCGGTCGGCGTCAGCTCAGGCTTCGGCTCAGGCTTCAAACGGGGCTTTGGCTCGACCGCTGGGGCCCCAAGGTCGGCCTCGGTCTCGACGGCCACAACCTCCGGTGGGACCGCTGAGGGTCCTTCCTGACGGCTTCTCTCCCGCGGCCCACGCGAGGCTCGATCTTCCCCGCGCCCACGGCGCTCGCCACCCCGCCGTCCGGCGGTTCGGCCTTCTTCGCGCCGTTTTCCTCCACGGGCCGAAGCCTCCTCCGCTCGTGGCGACCGACCGCCAGTCCTAGCCTCCTTCCTATCGCGCGCCCCGCGGGCGGCGTCCGCCCCTCCGCCCCTCGGCTCGCGTGCGCCCTTCCTCGGCCTGCGGGACTCTTCCTTACGCCGCTCAGGTGGCCGCCCCCTGGACTCCGGTGCCCGCGTTCTCGCGCCCTTGGCCTCCTTCGGTTTCGCCTCCTGCCGTGCCTTCGTCTCCGGCGTCGTCTTCTCCTGCTCGCCCGGCGGCTCTTCGGCGCCACCGAACAGGAAACGCGCCAGGCGCTTCACGGTCGATTCCTTCTCCGAGGCCGACTGCTCGGCTGCGCCCGTCGGCTGAGCTGTCTTTCGGCGCCGTGCAGCGCGTGTCGGCCGCCCGGCGTGGTAGTTACCGTTCGGACCCCTGGTGAGCACAATCGCCTTCTGCTCCTCGGCGGCCAGCAAGAACTTGCTGAACTTGCTGAAGCCCAGCTCGCCCTCATCGAACGCCGGATCGAACTGGAGGATGCGGCGCTTCACATCGCTGTCGCGGACCGACGCGGAATCATCGTCTAGCAGGCTATCGAGCGCCCGATCCAGCAGCTCGAGCGCCTTCTTCATCGTTAGCTTGGCCCGCGCCCGGCCCGTGCTCCGTTCACGCTCGGCCTTGGCACTCGGCTGCGCCTCCTTCTCGCGAGGCCGACGGCTCCGCCGGCTCTCCGCCTTCGCTTCCCGCTTCTGCGGAGCTTCCCGCTTCTGCAGAGCTTCCCGCTTCTGAGGAGCTTCCCGCTTCTGAGGAGCTTCCCGCTTCCGCGACTCAGCGGCGCTCTGCGCCGGTCCTTTGTCGCCCGGCGCGACCCCATACTGCCCATTCTCCATCTTCTGGATCGAGAGCAGGCCCCGAGAGGCCGCTTCGACGACGAAACGGTTAAACTTGTTGAAGCCTTGTTCTTTTTCGCTAAAGGAGGGGTCGATCTCCAGCATGACCTGCTTCAGGCGGTCGGACCGCATGGTGTCGCCGCGCTCGACCATCCGCCCGATCGCCTTACCCACCAGCACCCAGGGATCGTGGCTCTCGATTTGCAGATCGCTGGTCTTGCTCAAGCCGGAGAGCGCGGTATAGCTGTAGTATTCGTCGCAGTTCTGTACCAAGAGGTCGGAACTCGATTCCTGGATCCCCACACCGATCACGTACCTGCCGTACTCCTTGAGCTTGAGGACCAGGCTCGAGAAATCGCTGTCGCCCGACATCAGAATGAAGGTCTTGATCTCGGGGCGCACGAACACCAGCTCGAGCGCGTCGATCGCCAGCCTGATGTCCGTCGCGTTCTTCTTGGATGAGCCGTACGCCGGCGCGAAAATCAGGTCGATCGATGCCTCCGACAGCGGCACAATGTACTGCGGGTAGCGCCGCCAGTCGGCATACGCCCGCTGCACCGCCACCTTCCCACGTATCACATCGGAGTTCAGAAGGTTGCGGAGTTCCTGGCCGAGATTCGACCGGATGCCCATCGTGACGTTGTCGAAGTCGATGAGCAGTGCAGCCTGATGTGATTCTTCGATGTCGGGGCGCACCTCACTCCGACGCTCAGGTGAGTCCTGTTGCATTTCCATACCTCTCGTAACTCCTTATTGCACAACGCATTAGGGCCACAGGAGAGGCAGCTCCACCGTCGTGGCGCGAGGGGCGTTTACACCGAAGATGGATCGGAAGGAGCGTCTAGGTGGCTGGCAACGGCGCCGAGGTCCGGTGGAGGTTACTCCACGCGGGTACAGCAGCCGTGCCGACCTTGCTCTTCCGCTTCGCACACCGCTCGGGCGACGCTGGCGGTCTCTGCACTCTCAGAAAACGAGACTATTCCCGACGCGTTGCGCGTTCGGCCCGGACCATGCGGGCGAGCTCTACACGTCGGATTTTGCCGCTCCCCGTCATGGGGAACGAGTCCACGAACCAAACGAGGTCCGGGACCTTGTACTGGGCGACCTGTCCCCGGCAGAAGTCCTTGATCTCGTCGCCGGTTACGATGGCGCCCTCCAGCGGCACGATGCAGGCGCAGATGAGCTCCCCGAGGACTTCATCCTCCAGACCCACCACTACAACTTCCTGGACTGCCGGGTTCAACCGCAGCAGGTCCTCCAGCTCGCGCGGGTAGATCGTGTAGCCGCCGCGCGTGATGGTGTCTTTCTTACGGCCAACCACATGGAGGTAGCCGTCCTCGTCCACCATGCCGAGGTCGCCGGTGAGGAAGAAGCCGTCCTCGGTAAACGAGCGGCTCGTCTCCTCCGGCTGCCTTAGATAACCTTTCATAACGTTGGAGCCGCGGATCGCCAGCTCGCCCACCGACTCGACGGGGAGCGTCGAACCATCGTCTCCCAGCACTCTAGCTTCCACACCCTCGATTAAGCGGCCGGCCGTGAAGTTGCGTTTCTCCGGCGGGTCATCCCTCTGAGTCAGCGAGACCCAGGGTGAAGTCTCCGTCAGACCGTAGGCCACTTCAAGATCCGGGACCAGCCGCTCGCGGATTTCGCGGGCCAACCTGTCGAGCACCGGCGCACCCGCGATGATACCCGTACGCAGGCTGGAGAGGTCGAGCTCGTCGATCGCCTCGCTGCGCAACTGCATGACGAACATCGTGGGCACACCGTGAAGCACGGTCGCCCTCATCTCCTCTGCCAGTCGAAGTGTCTCCGCCGCATCGAAGCGGGCCACCGGTACCACGGTCGAGCCCACACTCAGCGACGCGATCAGCGCTCCCAATCCAAAGATATTGAACATCGGGACCGGCAGGAGCGTTACGTCCTCCGCCGTCATCCCCAGAGCTTGCGCCAGCGCACCGTTCGCCTGCACCAGATTCCCGTGCGTCAGCATCACGCCCTTCGGCTTCCCCGTCGTGCCGGCCGTGTAGAGGACAGCAAATACATCCTCGTCCGGGTTCACTTCAGCCGGCGGAAGGTCTCTGCTCTCCCCACTCGAGACCAGATCCTCGAACTGAAAGATCCGATCGTCGTACCACAGATCCTCCTCCCCCACCGTGACCATGTATTGCAGGTCGGGTAGGCCAAACTGCATCCGCTCGAACAGCTCCAGGTTGTCCTGCCCCTCGAACTCCTCGACGACGATCACGACCGACGACTCCGAGTTTCTCAGCATGAACTGGAGCTCGTGCGGTGCGTAGGCGGGGTTCAGCGGGACGATCGTAGCACCCAGGTGCGCAGCGGCAAGCACCGACACAACGAACTCGGGACCGTTCGGCAAATCGATGGCCACGCGGTCCCCCGCCCCGACGCCCAGGTTGTGCAGTGCCGCGGCTAGGGCACGCGCCTGAAGCCGGGTCCGTTCGTAGGAAAGCGTCTCTTTCCCGAATCTCACCAGAGGTCTGTCCGGATCCTCGGCAGCGAATCGTTCGATCAGGTCCTGCACCGACAGACCTACGAAGCGGGCTTGCGCGGCGATAACTCCCCTCCGTAACGGAAATTACGAAACCTTGTAATTTGCTTAGAAAGGACCGGCCCGTCAAACCCGCCCACCACCTAGCCGAACAGGACCGAGCGGACCGACTCCTCCGGCACCGCATGGGTCCAAGCCCCCTCTTCCGAGGCCGCCACGCGGCCGATCTCGCCGATCAGCGTATAGCGCACCCGGCCTCCCGCCCGCTTCTTGTCCTGCTCCAAGGCCTTGAAGAACCGGGTCGCGTCGACCTCGTCATCCAGTTCCACGGGCAGGCGGGCGGCCTCGAGAACCTCCTGGATGCGTCCCGAAACTCCCTCCCGGGTCACCCCCACCGCCTCTCCGATCGCCGCCTCCAGCGCCATCCCGGCGGCGACGGCCTCGCCATGCAGCCAGGCATAGCCGGAGATGGCCTCCTGGGCGTGGGCCACCGTGTGGCCAAAGTTCAGGACTTTACGGTAGCCGCTCTCGCGCTCGTCGCGGCTCACCACATCGGCCTTGATCTCCACCGAGCGCGCGATCAGGTCAGTCAGCCGGTCGGGCTCCCGGCTGAAGAGGCCCTCCAGCCCGCTGGCGATGGACTCGAAGTATGCTGCGTCGAGAATAAGACCGTGCTTGAGCGCCTCCGCCAGACCCGAGGTGAACTGGGGAGCAGGCAGCGTCTTCAATAACGCGGGATCGGCTAGAACGAGGCTCGGCTGGTGGAAGGCACCGACCAAGTTCTTGCCGGCAGGCGTATCGACGCCCGTCTTCCCACCGACCGAGCTGTCGAGCATCGCGAGCAGCGTGGTGGGTATCTGTACCAATGGCACACCGCGCATAAAGGTGGCGGCAACGAAGCCGCCCAAATCGCCCGCGACGCCGCCCCCCAGGGCGATGACAGCCGAATCGCGGCCGAACCCCGCCTTCAGCATCCCGTCGATCAGGTCGCTCCAGGTTTCCCGGTTCTTGTTCCACTCGCCCGCCGGAAACTTGAGGAGCGTCCCCTTCAGCCCTTCGTCGTCCAGCGCTCCGAGCAACCGCTCGCCGTAGAGCCCGGCGACCTGGGTGTCGGTGATGATCGCGTAGCGATACGCCGGGCAGGCGGCGGCGATCAGAGAGCCGGCAGCATCGATGAGGCCCTCGCGAACCCATACATCGTATGAGATCGCCATGGCATCGTGCTTAATCTCGACCGCTATGCGCCGACCGCCTTGCTCTTGCTGGTTCATCGTTCGTTACGGGGTGCAGAAGGAGTGTTATACATGGTTTTCGTTCGAGTTAGCAAAGGTAGTGAAGCGAGTTTCGAGTATCAAAGGGTAGGGTTCGAGAAGTTTCCGATTTGACTACATATGTTTCCATCCGCGATGGTTGTCCGGACTCTCCAAAAGGGATTTACAAAAACCTTTCTTTTTTTTTATTTTGATCATATCTTGATGCGAGTTGTGATCTAGTGTGGTTCGGGCGGAGGTGCGGATGGAAAGATCGATTGCCTTCACCACGGCTGCGCTCGATGAACTCCGACAGGAGGGGTTCCAATAGGAAGCACTGGAGCACGAATGGCTCCCGCGTTAACGCAAGAGCGTCGCGCAGACAGGCTCCGTATCGGATTCGCCTTCAACATCAAGCCGACGGACGCAGCATTGTCGTCGGAAGCGGCTGAGTCGCCCTCGCAACCTCCGTTCGACTCGATTCCCGACAAAGCGAAACTGATCGAAGCCGGCAACGGCTACCCCGCTGTCGACGACACATACGCCGAGTGGGACGACGAGGAAACGATAGCGGCGATCGAGAGCGCGCTATCGACGATTGGCGAGGTGATCAGACTGGAGGCCGACGTCGACTTCCCGGTCAAGTTGCGGGAAGCCGAAGCTGACATCGTGTTCAATTTCGCGGAAGGCATAGGTGGCCCGAGTCGTGAGTCACACGTGCCCGCCTTCTGCGAGTTCTGGGGTATCCCGTATACAGGAAGTGATCCCCTGACTCTGGGGGTTTGCCTCGACAAGGCGCGGACGAAAGAGACCCTCACCCACCATGGGATACCCACGCCCGAGTTCCAAGTTGTGGATTGCCCTGAGCAGCTGAATCGCACGATCGAGCTGCCGGTCATCGTGAAGCCGCTTCACGAGGGCTCGAGCAAGGGCATCTGCCAGCGATCCTTCTGTGCCACCTGGGCCGAGGTGGAGGCCGAGGTCACCCGGGTGGTCGAGCGGTACAACGAGCCCGCCATCATCGAGAGGTTCCTGAGTGGACGCGAGTTCACCGCCGCGGTCATCGGGAACGATGGCGACGGGCAGGTCCTGCCGATCGTTGAGCTGGACTTTGAGACGCTTCCCGCGGACGCCCACCCAATCTACGGATTCGAAGCGAAGTGGGTCTGGGACCGTCCGGAGAAGCCGCTGGACATCTTCCACTGTCCGGCGCGGTGCTCGCCGCAGCTGCGGCACCGGATCGAAGAGATCGCCATGGCAGCGTATAGGACTCTTCGCTGCCGCGACTGGGCCCGGATAGACATCCGCTGCAACGGGATTGAGGACCCCCATATCCTGGAGGTCAACCCGTTGCCCGGCGTGATTCCGGACCCGGCCGCGAACTCGTGCTACCCAAAGGCGGCCCGGGCCGCAGGTCTCTCATTCGATGAGGTGATCCTGACCGTCCTCCGGGCTGCCGCCGCGCGCTATGGACTTAGAGTCCCGGACTGAGGAAAGCGTCGCAGCGAGCGCAAGCCGGGCGGCCACGGAACCGATGCAGTCGGGTTTCGGACGGACTGCCGTGCTGGTCGACGAGATCGCCGAGCTGGAGGCGATCGGCGGCGAGCAGATAGCGCCGGCCCAGTCCACGCTCCGCATCATCGACGCGCTGGAGACGCTCGGCTACCAGCCGGTCGAAGTAATCTTGCAGGCCGGCAAGACCGACGAGTGGCTCAGTGGCCTGCTGACCGGCGATTTCCGAGCCGCTTTCAACCTCTGCGAGACGCTGGCCGGCCGGGCGGACGGTGAGCACCTGACGGCCGCGGCGGTCGAGCTTCTGGAGCTGCCGATGACGGGCGCCAGCGCTGCGACCCTGCTCTACTGCCTCAACAAGGATCGCTGCTCGGCCGTCCTGCATTCGCACGGTATCAGGGTCCCCGAGTGGAGGTTGGTGCGCCGGGCGGATCCGACCCCCGAGGATTGGACGCGTTTCCCGGCGATAGTGAAACCGGCAGCCGATGACGCGTCGAACGGCATTCACGCGAAGTCGGTCGTGCACTCGCAGGCGGAGCTGGTAGCGGAAGTGAAGCACTTGCACGAGCGCTGGGACGCCCTGGTGCAGGAATTCATCGCGGGACGCGAGATCAACCTGGCCATCGTCGGTCGCTTCGTGCTGCCGCCGGCCGAGATCGATTTTAGCACCTTGCCCGAAGGCTCGCCGCCTATCGTATCCTTCGAGGCGAAGTGGGCCGCGGGCAGTCCGGAGGACATCGGCACTCGACCGGTTTGCCCGGCACCGCTGTCGCCAGAGCAAACGATTGACTTGCAGCGACTAGCGGTTCGGGCCTGGGGGGTAATGGACGGCCGTGGCTACGCGCGCGTAGATGTGCGCCTCAGCGATGACGGCGTTCCCTACGTCATAGACATTAATCCTAACCCCGACCTCTCACACGACGCCGGGCTGGCCCGGCAGGCGCGGGTCGCAGGGTGGTCGTACGAAGAGTTGATCGGAAGGGTTATGGAGGAGGCACTGTCCCGACCCGAACTGCATTACCCAGCGGATGAAGATTGGGCCTTCGTGGCGGCACAGACGACGGAAGGGGCTGTCGGATGACGTCCGTCACTCGGAAGCCCGGCTCGCAGGGGACGTCCTTGGCAACCTTCGACTGGCGGCCGCCCAGCGAGGCGGACAGATCGCAGGTGGCCGAGGCCGTGGCAGCGACGGGGATGTTCAGGCCGGACGAGATCGACGTAGCCTTGGAAGTCTTCGACGACTACTGCCGGGCTCCCGGGCAGGACTACCACGCCGTGGCCGCTTATGGCGGCTCGGACGAGCTTGCGGGCTTCGCCTTTTTCGGCCCGACGCCGTGCACGGTCGGCACCTGGGATCTGTACTGGATCGTCGTGCACCCGCAGGCACAAGGTCGCGGTGCCGGGCGTGGCCTGCTCGAGCGGGCCGAAGCGCAGATGCGGGAAGCCGGGGCGCGGATGTGCGCGATAGAGACGTCGTCACGTGAGGACTACGAGGCGACGCGTCGCTTCTATCTAGCCTGTTGCTATCAAGAAGTCGCGCGGATCGCCGACTTCTACGACGCCGGTGATGACCGGGTCACATATGCGAAGCAGTTCGAGAAGTCGTTGTCTCTTCGCAAGGAGAATGAGTAGCGAGACTGAAGGGACAAGGTGCGGGGCGCGGGGGGGGATGTTCCCAGCTCACGTCTCTGACTCATGACTCACCGAGGTGTGCGACTATGGCGAACTGGCAACAGATACTCCAGAAGAGTATAACGACCGTTGACCAGCTCATCGAACTGTTCGGCGAGGAGAAGATCGACCGCGAGGCCGCCGAGGCCGCGATCGAGAAGTTCAACCTGCGGATTACGCCCGCCGTCCTCGCCCAGATCAGGAGAGACGGGAACACCTTCTGGCAGCAGTACGTGCCGAGCGCGGAAGAGAACGAGGTCCTCGACGGCATAGCCGACTCGCTGGCCGAGGACGATGACTCTCCCGTCCCCAACATCACGCACCGGTACCCGGATCGCGTGCTCTTCCTGATCAGTCCGGTATGCGCTAGCTACTGCCGGTTCTGCACGCGCCGGCGGAAGGTCGGTGATCCGGAGAAGATCCCGCTGAACCAGTTCGAATCGGCCTTCCGGTATCTCGAAGAGCACACCGAGGTCCGGGACGTGATCCTCTCGGGCGGTGATCCCTTCATGCTGTCGGACCGGCGCCTCGAGTACTTTCTGAAGAGGCTGAAGACCATCGAGCACATCGAGATCATCCGTATCCACACCAGGATCCCGTTGCACCTGCCGGAGCGGGTCACCGGGGACCTGTGCAAGATGATCTCGAAGTACCACCCGGTCTACGTGAACATCCACTTCAACCACCCGGACGAGCTGACGCTTCCGACGGAGCGGGCCCTGGCCAAGCTATCCAACGCCGGCTGCCCGCTGGGCTCCCAGACGGTCCTGCTCAAGGGGGTCAACGACGATCCGGAGATCATGAAGGAGCTGATGCAGAAGCTCCTCAAGAACCGCGTCCGCCCATACTACCTGTACATGGCGGACCCGGTGGCGGGCGCCGAGCATTTCCGCACCGGAGTCGAGTCGGGGCTCGAGATCATCAGAGCGCTGCGCGGCTGGACGTCCGGCCTCGCCGTACCACACTTCTGCATCGACGCCCCCGGCGGCGGCGGCAAGATCCCTCTACTTCCCAACTACATCGAGGAAGTCAGCGACGACGAAGTCGTGATGCGGAATTACGCGGGTGAACTGTACCGCTACCCGCTGCCCAAAGAGCTTGTCCTCGCGTCTTTATTGTAGTAGGACTCTAAGATTCGGGGATTCGGGGATTCGGGGATTCGGGGATTCGGGGATTCGGGGATTCGGGGAGTTAGGGAAGAGTATTAGAGGGGCGCCACTTGAGTGCGGTCGGCGCCCCTCTAGTACACCTCGGCTGCAGGCGGACCCCTGGCGGGTTCTCCAGCGTGACGGTCGGCGCCGTCTCAACAACCCTTACCACCGGTATCCCCGAGATCGTCAGCCCCTCGACCCGCGCACGCCGCTGAGGGGCGGTCAGGCCGCCGTCGGCGGCTTCACCGCCGAACCTGGCGGTGAAGGCCGTCTCGTAAGCGTCCACGAACTCGCGGGCATCCGCCGAGCTGTCCCAGGCGGTGTACCAGACCAACGCCTGCTCGCCGTCCCTAACGAGCAAAGCGTAGGCGTCGCCGTCCCAGCCGGCGGCGGCCCGATCCGCCAGCGCGGTGCTACCCAAGTGCTCGCGGAAGTAGACCTGGATCTCCAGCTGGCCGAGATCGTCGGCGTACTCGACCCGCCAACCATCGCCAGGCTCAGCCAGCTGCAACGAGGTGGGGCTATCGCGTCTTTCCAGTAGCCGCTCGGTGTGCAACAGCTGCTCTGTGGACTCGGGCAGCCAGTCGCCGAAGGGTAACGGTCGGCCTTCTTGCGTGCGCCAGAGTCTCTGGACGAGCCTCGCGCCTCCCAGGTACACGAACAGCATCGGCTCGCGGATGATGGCGGGCGCGGCGGCAAGCTGTGGGAACTGGGATGGGTCGGATAGAAGGGCCGCCATCTCCGGGCCGATCTCCGGCAGCTGCTCGGCGGAGATCGACGAGCCCGTCATCTGGGAGAACTGCCAGGCCATCATCGCCACGGTGGCGTGGCCTTCCACCGCTGCCTGGATCGCAGTGCCAGCATCGTTTCTCGAGACGGCGTTCAGCAGCGAATCGAGGTCGACGTGCTGGTCTTGGACGGCGTGGACGAGCTCGTGCACGAGCACGGCCTCGAGCATCCCATCCGGCGCCTCATCGCGCACGAAGAGGATGTCGCGGACCGGGTCGTAGTAGCCGATCGCCTGCTCGAGCAGCAGGTCGACCAGGAGTCCACGCAGGTCCACAGTATCTGGTAAGAGGCCGAAGGCCTGGTAGGCCGCCGTCACTCTGTCCAGGCTGTCCCCCGGGAACTCGGCGTCGAGCCGTTCCAGGAGGTAGGCCTCCAGGTTGGGGCCCGTCGAGCGCCGCACCGCCGGCGTCTCCAGGGCCTTCAGGTGCGCGAACTCCTCTATCTCGGGCAGGAGCTCGTCGATCTTGCGCTCCAGCTCGGCATCTGTTCGAACGGCCTCTTGACCTTCTGAGTCCCGGCCACAGGCAGCAACCAGCGAGAGCGCCAGTACCGCCGGCGCCAGCGCGGCAACTCCACGGTACCGACTCATGGCTCGTATTCCACCCATGCTTCCGGCTCCTGAATGACTCTGATCTTGGCCAGCCGCACCGCCGGGCCGTATGCGTTCTCGATCTCGAGGCTGAGCCGTCGATAGAAGAACTCGGCCTGGCGCTCGGCACTGGGCGTGCCGTCGCGGAAGGGCTCGAGCTCGTTGAGCAGGCGATGGTCCAGTTCGCCGGCGAGCTCCGCCAGCCGCGGCTGCACGGCCTCGAAATCGGCCACGAAGCTCGACTCATCGAGCTCCTGCACCTCGAGGACGGCCTCGACCGTGTAGCGATGCCCGTGCGTGCGCCCGGATGGCCCCCGGTCGCCGGGTATGAAGAGGGCCGCATCATAAGAAGCGCGAACCGCGAGCCGATAGACCATCGCCAGTCAGAGGATCGGCGCCGGTCCCGACCCCGGCGGCGGCTCGGCGACCGGGCGGACGACGTCGCCGTTCAGCTGCTCGAGCAGTTCCTTCGCGGTCTTCCCCTCAACCGGGTGGCGCCACTCGAGGTCGATCTCGGCCAGCGGCTCGAGCACGAATTTCCGCTCGTGCATCCTGGGATGGGGTATCACCAGATCGAACGTCTCGATCACGCGATCATCGTACGTGAGGATGTCGATATCCAGGGTCCGGGGCCCGAAACGCTCCTCGCTGCGGACACGCTCGCACTCGTCCTCCACCTGGTTGATGAACTCGAGCAGTGCGCCGGGCTTAAGGCGCGTGGCCCCCGCACAGACGAGGTTGAAAAACCACGGCTGATCGCGAACGCCGACCGGCTGAGTCTCGTATATCGATGAGATGCGATCGATCCGCACCTCCCTCCTCAGGCCTTCCAGGCCACGTTCCAGATAGCGGACCCGATCGCCCTCGTTCGACCCTAGACCCAGGTAGACGTACCCGACACGCGGCTCATCCCACGTCGTAGTCTGCTCCACCAGCTCAAGCCCTCCCGTAGCGATCCTCGAGCCGGACCACATCGTCCAGGTCCGGTGTCGAGGCCTCTAAGAGATCGCAATCGGTGATCGCTTCCATCCGGTGGCGGGTACCGGGTCGAATTCGGAAGCTCATCCCCTCCTCCAGCTCAACGCGCTGCAACTCCTCTTCACCCCGCCCGACCAGGAACACCATCCGCCCGTGCAGAACGTGGATCGTCTCGTCCTTGCGCTCGTGGTACTGGAGCGACAACGACTCGCCGGCATTGATATGGAGGATCTTACCCACGTAACGGTCCGTATGAGCCCAGATCAACTCGTGACCCCAAGGCTTCTCGACCCTCTTAACATCGACCTGCACTCGTCACTCCTTCTTTGGCTGGTCTTATGTCCCGCCCGCTCCTAACGGAAGCTAACACGCGCGAAACGCCGCTTGCCCCGCTGGATCAGCAGCGGCTGCGAGGTCGGCACGTGGTGGTCCTTATCGGTAACCGGCGCGCCATCGACCTGAACGGCTCCCTGTCGGATGAGGCGAACCGCCTCGCTACTCGAGTCTGCGAGGCGGGCCTCGACCATCAACTTCGGCAGCCACATCTCGTCGGCCGTGCGCGCCACCTCGACCTCGGGGATCTCCTCCGGCTTTTCGCCGCGCCTGACAACACGATCGAAATGGGCTTCCGCCACCTCGGCCGCCTCGTCGCCATGGTAGGCACGCGTTATGTCCCGGGCCAACGTTCGCTTGGCCCCCATCGGGTCGTCGGAGATCAGCGCCGCCGCCGCTTGCAGCTCCGGGCCACGGAGCGAGGACGCTAAGTGGAACCACTCCTCCAGCAGCTCATCCGGGATCGACATAGTCTTCCCGTACATCTCCTCCGGCGGCTCGGTGATTCCGACGTAGTTGTCATACGACTTCGACATCTTCCGCACGCCGTCCGTACCGCGCATCAGCGGCAGCGTAACACACACCTGGGGCTCCTGGCCAAAACGCTCCTGCAGCGTACGCCCGACCAGCAGGTTGAACTTCTGATCCGTACCACCCAGCTCGACATCCGCCTCCAAGGCGATGGAGTCATAGCCCTGCATGAGCGGGTAGACGAACTCGACGAGCGAGATGGGGCGTCCCTCCCGGTAACGGGCGGCGAAGTCGTCACGCTCGAGCATCCGCGCGACCGTTAAACGAGAGGACAGCTCGAGGATATCGGTGAGCTTGAGCTTCGAGAGCCACGTGCTATTCCGAACGACCTTCGTCTTCTTCGGGTCGAGGATCTTGAAGACCTGCTCCTGGTAGGTCTTCATGTTCTCGCGGATCCCCGCCTCTGAAAGCTGCGGGCGTGTCTCGTCTTGGCCGCTCGGGTCGCCCACCAAAGCGGTGAAGTCGCCCACCACGAAGACGACCTGGTGGCCCAGCTCCTGGAACGTCCGCAGCTTATTGATGCTCACTGCGTGGCCCACGTGCAGATCGGGACGCGTTGGGTCGAATCCCTCCTTCACCACGAGGCCGGCCCCTGTCTCAAGCGACCGCTCGAGCTTGCGCGCGAGCTCGTCCTCCGGGATGATCTCGACCACACCCTCCCGAATCAGCTCCAGCTGCTCACGAACGGGCTTGAAACGCGCCACCTGGACTCTCCCAATAACACACAAGATCGGCCCTGCCGGGCGAGCGACGTCCCTAACCTAGGGCACCGCCCCCCTCAGGCAAGGCAGATACGTGAGTGTAAGCGGCTGAAACCAAGAGTAGCGTTGACGACACCTGCTGCTGAACCCGGCTGGGAGGCCCCATATCCGCCGGGCCTCAGCCAGGGGTTAGACTCACTGCGATGGGTCGTCCGGCCCCGAACCCGAGCCGATCACGCCCGCGGCAGCCAGCGTGCCAACGCCTACTGCCAGCAACCCGGTGAACAGGGCCGCGAGTCCGATGGTCTTGAGGAGCGAGAACTGCTTCAGCTCCAGGTGGTTGACCTGCTCGCGCGGCACGACCGCCGTCTCCCCCTGCGCCCGAAACTCCGTGCCGTTGTTGGCCGTAAGCCACCACACGGAAAGCACCAGGGTCTCGTCGTCCCACCTTACGACCTCGCCGTCCAGAAGCACGATGTCCCGAGCGATCAGGTCGAGAAGCTCGAAGTCGCTCGGTTCGGAGAGGGTTACCCGCACACGGTTCGGGCGCTCGACGGCATCGATCTCCGACGGCAGGTAGTGGTGGCACGCCGTCAGGTTGAGAAGTGAGAGTACCAGTACCGTATGGAGCGCCGGCCTCATGAAACTCCGCCACAACATTGGGACCACCCCATCTATCGACACGTACGAAACACAGCAGAACCCCTCCCACCGCCTATTTTGGCTGCGGTGGGAGGAGCTCAGCTCAGAGATTCACAACTCGGCCAGACTACACCGTCGCTCCGCCAACCGTCAGGCGCGAGTGCCTCAAGAAGCCCTCTCGCCTTCTGTCAGCTCTCCCCACCCTCATCCTCCGGCGGGTAAACGTTGATAACGTTTTGCGGCAGGCTCCACACGACACGGGCCCGCGGGAAGAGGCCGAACGGCTGCGAGAGCACCTCTTCGCCTTCGTGGCCGGCTGCATGGAGCCGGTAGTTGCCCGCGATGATGCTGCCACGATAACGCAGCGTCGTGCTCCGACTAGGTGACGCGCTGCCCAGCAATTGTCGAGCCCCGGTCGGCGAGATAATCCGAACCGTAACGTCTCTCATGGGGCGGAAGTTGTTCTCCACCTCCACGGTCACCTCGTCGCCGGCCGGCGTAGCCTGGCCTCCGCCGGTCGCGCATGCCGCCAGAGGCAGCAGCGCGACCGACAGAAGAGAACGTAAACTCATTGGCTCACTCTAACACCGGTTCCTACGGAACCGGGCACGCATTCGGGTCGTTGTCGTTGCGTGCCTGAATAGTCGTGTTCGCCGGTGTGTTCGGGTTCACCTGCCGCTCAGCCTGCACGTAGAACAGCTTCCCGGGCAGTGCGCTGGCACCATTAGCGGGTGTCAGCGCCGGCGTGCAGGTGCGCTTGTGGTCGTTCCACGACTCTGGGTTGAGGAACAAGCCAATGTACTTCTGCTCAGCGATCAAGTCCAGAAGCGCCTGGCCTGTAACACCGGTATTGTATACAGCGTCGAGATCGATGGTGAAGCCCAGGGCAGCCCAATAGGCCTCCTCGCAGACGAACGCCGCCTGCAGCGCCGTCTGGGCCGGCACGTCGTTACCCAACTGGGCTTCCGCCTCGGCGATGATCAGCTGATTCTCGGTGCACGATGCGAGCTGCGAGCCGATGCCCGTAGTCAGCCGTGGCCGGCTCGTTGAGCTGCGATGCGTCGGTTCCCGGGTCCTGATACTCGACACCATCGAGGAAAAAGGTCTGGCTGCTTCCCGTTGGCGAGCCGGCGTACTTGTCTACGAGGGGGTCGCCCGCCGTGCAGTCAAAGCCGACCTGACACACCTGGCCGACCGTATAGTACAGGGGCAGTCTCGGGTCGTCCACACCCGCGGTGTAATTGCCATCGTCATCCAAGTCCATCAAGAAGACGAGGTTGCCCCCCGAGATGTAGCCGTCCCGGTCGAGCACGAACTGGTACCAGAGGTTGCTCTCCTTGAGCGTCGAGCTATGCACCGACTTCCAGTCGCCTCCGGCGTCCGCGATACCGTTGAGCGCCGCATCACGGGCCAGCGTGTAGTTGGCCGCGCCGTTCACCTCGGCCCAGTGCATGTAGAAGCGGGCCTTCAGCGTCCAAGCCACGGCGAGCCAGCTGTCTACGTCGCCGCCGTAGACCATGTCTACATCTGCGAGCGACTCGTCGGCGGCAATCGACTCACCACTCTCCAGGTCGGCGATCGCTTCGTCCAGCAGAGTCTGAATCGCCGCGTAGACATCTGCCTGCTCATCAAACTCCGGAGTGGGGAATTCGTCGATGTTGACGGCCTGGCTGTAAGGCATGTCGCCCCAAACGCTCGCCGCCATACCGATCATGAACGCCTCGTGGATCTTGAGGATCCCGGCATAGCCACGACTGCCTCTACCCTCGGCGATCTCCTGACCTCTGCGCAGATCGAGCAGCCCACCTCCGGTGCGGGCCTCACCGCTACCGTACACCCGGCCCCATTCGGGCTCCAGGCTGACTTCGGTGACCTGATAATTCTCGATCCCTGTACCCTGACGATCGGTGCCACTCATCTGCTGAAACCACACCGAGGCGTGGCGTGACAGATCGCCCTCGTTGAAGAACCAGGCACTGATCTGACTAGACACGAACATTTGGTCGATCGTCGCATTGGGCAGCGTGTTCGGGTTCGATGACGTCGGTTCTACGAAATCGCACGCGGCCGTCCAACCCGCAAGGGTTCCAGCAACGACCGCGAAGCGCAACCATTTCATGTATCTCATGTTTCTGTCTCCTGCTTCGAGGGGGGCGGGCAGGTCCAGACTCGGACGAGCCCGCCGACCGGTCCCTGCTAGCGGATGAAGTTGAACGTTAGTATAAACGACCGCGTCTGCGGATGGTTGAAGTAGTCCTGACCACGGTTGAGGCTCTGACCGACCAGGCTGCTCTCAGGGTCGATGCCCGTGTAGTCGGTCCAGGTCTTCAGGTTACGACCGCTCAACGTCACCTCGATCGTGTTGAAGCCGACCTGGTTCACCCACGGCTGGTTGAAAGCGTAGCTGACCGAGACGTCACGCAACTTCACGTAGCTCGCATCCTCGATGAACGGTCCGTTCGGGCCGGTGAAGGTGTTGCCCAAGCCGCCGGGACCTATCCAGTCGGAGTCGAGCGTCACCTCCGTACCAGCACCGGGGCCATAACCGTCGAACACATGGCCCTCAACGCCGTCGCCTTGGAACGGCAGCGTCTCGGCGTGGGTGCCGTAGTAGAACAGGGCGCCCTTGGTGCCGTTCGCCATGTCGCCGCCCTGCTTGATGTCGAACAGGAACGAGAACCGCAGGTTATTGTAAATCCGGAACGTGTTGCGGATGCTCGCCAGCCAATCCGGATTCGGGTCACCAATCACACGCTCCTGCGGATCGAGGACCGGGAACCCGTCGTCGTCTATGTAGAGTGCACCGGCCGGCGCGTCGGGGAACAACGCATCGATATCGCCGTCACCGAGGTCGATTCCACGACCGAACTTGGCGAAGTCGTCGCCCAGAATCACGCCGAACGGGCAAGGCTGGTCGACGTTGGGGCCGCAGGCGTCCAAGACCAGGCTGTTGACTCGACCGAAGAAGTTGAAGCCGACGCCAATGGCCTCGATATCGCCGAGCAGCGAGAGGACCTCACTCTGGTTGGTCGACCAGAGCGCGCCCAGCTCCCAGGTGAGGTTCTCAGTCTGCAGCGGAATCGCGTCGAGCGAGAACTCCCAACCCTTGTTCTCGAACTCCGCGCCGTTAGTCGGCACGAAGCCGTAGCCCGTACTGTAGGGCAAGGAGACGTTGAGGATCGCGTCGGTGGTCTTCTGGTAGTAATAGGTCCCGCTAAACGAAAGCCGGGCGTCCAGGAAGGCCAGGTCCACGCCGGCCTCGAACTCCGTCGTCCGCTCGGGCTCGATGGCGGTGTTGCCGAGACCCGGCTCGGAGACCAGGCCCTCGAGGCCCATGTAGATCGACTCGAGGCCGACGGTCAACCAGCCATCGTTGAACGCCGTCGAGGTGAACTGGCCGATGTTCGAGAAGACGTTCGGCGTCTTACCGGCCACGCCCCAACCGAAGCGGGCCTTACCGAAGGAGAGCCAGGTGACGTTTTCGAAGGTCGGCAGCCGGGTGAACGTCCAGGCCCCACTGAAGCTCGGGTACCAGAACCGGCCGTCGGTATCCGGCCCGAAGGTCGAGCTGGCCTCGTTACGAACACGGCCGCTCAGGTAAAGCTGCCCATACAGATCGACGTTCAACTCCGCGAAGTACCCATCTGTTCGGACCGTCGACTTGAACTCGTTGGGCAACCGGTCGACGGCGAAGTTGAGCTCCTCTGCCCCGAAGATCACGTTGTCGCCCTGGTTGACGATCTGGCTGACCTCCTGCTGCCGCAGATTCTGACCCAGCGTCAAGCTGCCGGCCAAGTTCTCGTTGAAAGTCCGCTCGGCGGTGAACAGCAGCGTGTGATCGACGTCGAAGGTACGGTACGTACCCCGGAAGATGCGCCCGGCTACCGCTGTCGACGAGCTCTTCGGCATGAGCGTCAAGCGCTCGTCGTTGGCGTAGTCGGCGCCCAGGATCCAGCTCGCGTTCAGCCAGTCGAGCGCCTGCCAGTCGGTCCGTATGTTGCCGAACGTGCGGCCAACGTCGGTGGTGTTTTGGATCTCGTTGGCTACCCAGAACGGGTTGTCGAACCCACGCCCCTCGGTGAGCGACGTAGGATTCGGGTTCCTATAGGAGAAGTGCAGACCCGACTCCGGGTCGATATAACAGGGGATCGGCTCGCCCGTGCCTGCTGCCGTGTTGTCGGGCAGGCAGTTGTTGAACTCGGGCGGCGTACGCAGCGACGCCAGCAGCAGGCCGCTGGTGTTGGAGCCCTGCTGGATCATGTCGCCCTGCTGGTTCGTGTAGGCGAAGTTCCCGCTCACCGAAAGGTTGTCCATGATCCACTGGGTCGCCTTCAGGCGGATGCTCATCTTGTCGAGCTCGCTGTTGCCGACGATCACGCCCTGATGGTTGGAGAACGAGCCGGACAGGAAATACGTCGTCCGGTCGCCGCCGCCCGAGAGGCTGAGATCGACGGTCCCCCGGTGTCCCGTCTGGAAGATCTCGCCCCAATGGTCGAAGATTTCCGTACCGGCGGCCAGCTCGTTGCCCCAGCTAGTTCGCGTGTCGAGACCGCCCTGCCCGAACTGAGTCTGCAGCGGGATCGACTGGTTAACATTATCCCAGCTGTACCCCAGCTTGGCGGTGAAGCGCGTCACGCCGCGCCTGCCCGACTTGGTCGTGATGAGCACGGCGCCATTTGCTCCTTGGGACCCGTAGATCGAGCTCGCCGCCGGACCTTTGAGGATCTCTATGCTCTCAATGTCCTCGGGGTTCAGGTCGGCCAGCCGATTCTGGGCCGCTACGCCCTCACGCGGGTCCTCGAGCGTGAACGACGTGTTGTCGACGGGTGTGCCGTCAACCACGAACAGCGGCTCGTTGTTCGTCAACGCCGTGTTGAAGCCGCGGATGTTGATGTACGCGCCGCCGCCCGGGTCGCCCGACGCCGAGGTCACCCAGACACCAGACGCCTTGCCGGCCAGGGCGGAGACGACGTTCGTCTCCTGGCTGTTGACGATCTCCTCCGCTTCCACTGTGCTGACCGTGTAGCCCAGACGCTCACGCGTGGTGGTCATCGCCTGGCCGGTCGCTACGATGCCCTCGAGCTTTAGCGGGTCGAGCGCTAACGTGAAATCGAGTGCGATCTCACCCTCGGACAGCCCGACCTCGAGGGTCTCCGAACGGTATCCCAGCGCCCGGGCGACAACCATCTCCCTCTGACCGGTCACCCTAGCCGCCGGAACCAGCAGACGATACATCCCGTCCGCCGCCGCTACCGTCCCGATATTCAGTCGCTCGATCGAGACCTCCGCGAACGCGACGGGTGCGCCGTCCGCGTCCACCACCGTGCCGGTGATCACGGCCTGGGCGTTCGCCTGACCG
>JBDHHM010000048.1:0-9655 GCA_039589355.1 Gemmatimonadota bacterium
GGGCATCCGGAGAACGCAGACAGGCTCCGAGCGCTACAGGAGGCGCTGGACGATTCGATGCCGCGCTTCGAGGGGCGCGTCGATCGGGTGGAGGGCGAACACGCCGCCGATGAGCACCTCACGCTGGTGCACCCCCCCTCGCACATCGAGCGAGTAAGCCAGGCCGTGCGCCGCTCCGCAGACCTGGGAGGTATCGTGCACCTCGACGCCGACACCGCAGTATCGCCGGGATCGTGGGAGGCGGCCCTGGCGGCGGCCGGCACCGTGCTCACGGCGATCGATGCCCTGCTCGACGGCAGCGCCGGCAACGCCTTCTGCCTCGCACGGCCGCCGGGCCATCATGCCACCGAAGACCGGGCGATGGGCTTTTGCCTATTCAACAACGTGGCAATCGGCGCCCGCTACGCTCGAAGGAAGGGTCTCGAGCGCGCACTGATCATCGACTGGGACGTCCATCACGGAAACGGGACCGAGGCGATCTTCTACGAGGACCCCGAAATATTCTACCTGTCGATGCACCAGTGGCCGCACTACCCGGGGACGGGGCAGAGCGTACACCGCGGTCACGGCCCCGGGGAGGGCGCGACCCTGAACCTTCCCGTGCCGCCCGGCCTGCCCGCCGAGGGTTACGTAAAGGCTCTGCTGGATGGAATCGAGGCCGCACTCTCCCAGTTCAGTCCCGACATTATCTTCATCTCGGCGGGCTTCGATGCGGCCGATGGCGATCCCCTCGCCGGACTCACGCTCAGGCCGGCCGACTACCACAACCTGACCCGGAAAGTCGGCGCGTTCGCCGCCTCGCACTGCCAGGGCAGGGTCGTTTCTGTCCTGGAAGGGGGGTACGACCTGCGTCTTCTGGCCGAGTGCGGGCTCGCGCACATCACGGCTCTGGCAGGCCTCGATCTGAGTTGACCCCTTTTCGGGGCCCGTCTATACTTCCGCCCATGTCTCCTGGCAACGATCGAGACGCCGCTCCACCTCCAACCTCACCGCAGGCCCCGGAACGTGGGCCGTCGATGATCGATTTGCTGCGACTGAGCCGCTCCAGGGGTTTCTCCGCCGGCGACCAGCAGCTCTATCGCCAGATCGCGAAGCTCACCGGCTTATCCGAGACCGAGCCGCCGAGCTCGCTGATCGACGTGCCCTGTGGCCGTGGGGCCGTGGCCAATTTCTTCGCCAAGCACTACCCGGCGGACGTCGCCGGAGTGGACCCGGACCCGGCAGCGATCGAAGTGGCGGAGCAGCGTGCCCGGGATGAGGGCGTCAACTCGAAGGTCCACTACCAGAACGCGCCCGTCGACGACCTCCCGTATCAAGACGGCGTGTTCGACCTGACGATCGGCGAGCTGGGGCTGGCCAGCTCGGCCGACCCGTTCAAGGCGGTGGCCGAGCTGTGCCGCGTGACTCGGCCCGCGGGCAAGGTCGTGCTGATCAGCCTGATTTGGACCGGCCACGTGGACGAGGACCAGCGCCGCATCTTGATCCAGCACCTCGGCGCGCCGCCGTTGCTGCTGGTGGAATGGAAGCAGGCGCTGCGCGAGGCCGATGTCGTCGACCTGCAGGTCGAGGATTGGTCAGACCAGGTCTTTCCCTTCCTAATTCGCGGTCGCACATTCACTCACCTGGCCGAGCTGTCCACGCTGGCCGACAAGCTGGCGATCCTCTGGCGCGCCCGGCAGCGCTGGGGCTGGCGCGGGCTGAAGGGGGCTCTGGCGCGGGAATACGAGATACGCAACTTGCTGGGTCAGGAGCGAACCATCGGCGTGACGCTGATCCGGGGGACGAAGACGACCGGCGTCCCCGACGAGGACGGCGACGAGCGGATCCGACAGGACTGAATCGCAATGGCTCATACGGCACAACGCGCATACATCGACCCGGACCGCCTGCGGGCGATCCAGTCAGCACTCCGCGAGCGCGGGCTGGACGGCTGGCTGCTCTACGATTACCACGCGACGAATCCGGTGGCCGGCCGTGTGCTGGGGCTGGGGGAGCCGATGAGCCGCCGCTACTTCGTGCTCATCCCGGTCGAGGGGGTACCGATAGCCGTCGCCCACTCGCTGGAGGTGCCACCGTGGAGTGAGTGGACGGGCGCGATTCGCGTCTACTTCAAGTGGCAGGAGTTGGAGAAGACGCTGGCCGAGCTACTGACGCCCGGGCTGCGCGTCGCCCTGGAGTACTCGCAAGACGACCGGATCCCTCAGCTCGACCGCGTGCCCGCCGGCGTTCTCGACCTGATCAGACGATCGGGTGTGGATCCGGTGGAGTCGGGTGACCTGGCGACGATGTTCGCGGCGACCTGGACGGAGGCCGAGCTGGAGAGCCACCGGCGGGCATCCAGGGCGATCGCGAATATCGCGGCGCGCGCCTTCAAGCAGGCGGCGCAGGCCGTGCGCTCCGGGGACGGGCTGAGCGAGTGGGGCCTCAAGGAGTCCATCTTGAAGATGATGGACGACGTAGGCCTCGTCGAAGGCGACACGATCGTCGGCGTCGGTGCCAACGCCGCGGACGGCCACTACGAACCGACCCCGCAGGGCGCGGCCCCGATCGTCGCGGACCGCGTCCTGCTCATCGACCTATGGGCCCGGGAGCCCGGTTCGGTGTTCGCCGACCAAACGTGGATGGGCTTCATGGGAACCGAGATCCCGGGACGCGTGCAGGAGGTGTGGCGCGCCGTTCACGGCGCCCGTGAGGCGGCGGTCAAATACGCCGTGGACCACTTCGGCGATCCCGAGACACGACTGCGGGGTTGCGATGTGGACGCCGCGAGTCGTGCCGTCATCGAGAAGGCCGGGTTCATCGATCGCTTCAACCATCGAACCGGCCATTCCATCGACAGCGAGGTCCACGGCCTCGGGCCGAACATCGATGGCATCGAGACACACGACGTACGCACACTCCTCCCCGGTGTAGCTTTCTCGGTCGAGCCTGGAGTATACATGGCAGAGGAGAATCTCGGAGTCCGCTCCGAGATCAACGTCTATCTCGGGCACGACGGTCCCGAGGTGACGACGCCGAAGACACAAGAGGATGTCTATCCGTTGCTGAGCGAAGGATGGGAGAGGTCGAGCAACCTGTAACGGCGGACGAAGGCGACGAGCCGCAGGCTCCGGAGCGACAGGGCCTGCTGCTGCACGGCGTTGTGCGGGTTCGCGGCCACGAGCGTGCACTCGCCAAGCTCAAGGGCACTACGGGCGACGACGATCTGATCGAGCATCGCGGCATGGCGGCGGTCGTCCGGGCGGTCCCCTACCGCCTCCCCGATTGGAACAGGGAGCTCATCCAGCAGCACAGCGCCACCATCGAGCGCGCCATGCGCCGGGCGACGATCGTCCCCGCCCCCTACGGGATAGTTTTTCGGGATCGCGAGCACATCCTGGACTTCCTCGAGGACCAGCACGTCGCTTTTGATGAGGCCCTGTCCTTCCTGGACGGCGCGTTCGAGATGCGACTCCATATCCAGCCGTCGGGCAGACGGCCGGACGTCAGCGAGGGAGACCTGGCGGATCAGGCGGCCAGCTTCTATACCGCGCTGCGGCGCAGGTCGCGCGCCGCCTTCACGCTGCCTGCCGAAGGCAGGCGCGTTCTTTCGGCAGCCTTCCTGGTGAGCAGGGCCGATTGGGTCAGCTTCGTCGAGTACGCCGACGAGCTCGATGCCGATCACCCCGAGTTCCAATTCGATCTTACGGGACCCTGGCCACCCTACGATTTCGTGCGAGTAGCCTTCTTCCCCCGGGAGAAGCCCGGAGAATAGGGTGAAGCTCGATTACGAGGTAATCCCCCTCCGCACCAAGCATCGCTTCACCATCGCGCGGGCCGGTCACGGTGAAAGGTGCGCCGTTTGGGTACGCCTGACCGGCGAGGACGGGCTCGACGGCTGGGGTGAGGCCGGCCTGGGTATCTTCCGGCGGTGACACTATTCGCGCACGTCGCGGTCCCACGACCGCTGTATCGGACTTTCCTCTACCGGGTGCCTGACAGCCTGGCCGAAGAGATAGCGCCCGGCAGCCGAGTGGTCGTGCCGTTCGGACGCCTGCATCTCACCGGCTGGGTGAACCGGCTAGAGAGCGGCCCGCACGAGATTCCGGCCACCGTGCGCGACGTCCTCGACGCCCCCGACTCGGAGCCGGTCCTCGACGACGAGCTAATGACGCTGTGCCGGTGGGTCGCCGACTATTACGTGGCGCCGTTGGGGCTGACCTTGAGGGCGGCCCTGCCGTCGCGGCTTACGGCCGAGTCGGCGGACCTGCTGGCACGGCGGCGCGGTGTAGAGGCTCAGGGCCTCAGCCGTACCGAGCTGACCCTTTTGGAGCATCTCGACCGGCGCAAGGGACCGGTCAAGCTGAGCAGCGTCCGCAAGGCGCTCGGTCCGGGCCCCTGGGCGCGGACGGCAGAGGCGCTGGCCGCCAAGGACCTGGTGGAGGTCGAGCGTGAAGCGCCGGTGGTGGAGCAGCGGCTGCGAACGCGACAGGTCGTCTCGCTCACCCGTGAGCTGGTCAGCCTGCAGGAGCGCGACCAGATCTTCGGGCGGGCGCGGCGCCAGCGGGAGCTGTACGAGTATCTGGAGACCGTAGGCGGCTGTTCCGAGGTCGCCCACCTGGCCGCCCGGCTCGGGCTCAGCCGCTCGGTAGTCCAGGGCCTGGTGGACAGGGGTGTCGCCGAGGTACGTGCGGAGGAGGCTGAAGTCGATCCCTTTGCCGATCTTCCCGTCGACGGCGCGTCGCACGTACCCACCGAAGCGCAGGCGGCCGCGATCCGGCGTCTGATTGAAGCGACCCAGAGTGATCAGCCGGGCGTTTTCGTGCTCAAAGGCGTGACCGGTTCCGGCAAGACGTTGGTCTATATCGAGCTGCTTCGGGAACTCGTATTGAACCGGGGACGGGGCGCGATCCTGCTGGTACCCGAGATCTCGCTGACGCCACAGACGCTGAGTCGTTTCCGGGCCGCGTTCGGCGACGACGTCGCGCTGCTTCACTCGGCGCTGAGCGACGGCGAGCGCTACGCCGCCTGGCGTGCCTTGCGCGACGGTGCCAAGCGGGTGGTGATCGGCGCCCGCTCGGCCGTCTTCGCTCCGGTTCGCGATCTGGGCGCCATCGTCATAGACGAGGAGCATGAGCCTTCCTACAAGCAGAGTGACCCGTCGCCGCGCTACCATGCCCGTGAGCTTGCCGCGATGCGGGCGCATCGCACAGGCGCCCTTTGCCTACTAGGGTCGGCGACCCCCTCGTTGGAGAGCTGGTCCAACGTAAAGCTGGGCAAGTGGGAGCTAATCGAGCTGCCCGAGCGGATCGGCGCTCGTCCGTTGCCCGCTGTCGAGATCATCGACCTGCGGGAGGAGCGCAAAGCTCGCGCTGCGGAGCCCGGCAGGATGCCACCCGGGCCGCTGGTGCTGGTACCGGCCCTTCAAGACGCTCTCGAGGAGCGCCTGCGGCGTGGCGAGCAGGCGATCCTGCTACTGAACCGGCGTGGCTACTCGAACTTCACGCAATGCCGCGACTGCGGGGCCGTGCGCACCTGCCCCCAATGCAGTGTGTCGCTCACCCAGCATCGGCGACCGGCGGGTCTGGTCTGCCATTACTGCAACCACCATGAGCCGCTGCCGGAGGCTTGTCGCGACTGCGGCTCGACGAGTCTGAGCCATAGGGGCGTTGGCACCGAGCAGGTCGAGCGGGTGATCGGCGAAGCGTTCGCCGGTGCCCGAATCGCCCGCATGGACGTCGATACGACGAGCGCCAAGTGGTCGCACCACGAGATCCTTGGGCGTGTGGAACGGCGCGAGGTGGATATCCTGCTGGGCACCCAGATGATCGCCAAGGGACTCGATTTCCCAAACGTGACCCTGGTTGGGGTCATCAACGCCGACGTCGGCCTCAACCTACCGGACTTTCGGGCCAGCGAACGGACTTTCCAACTCCTCACCCAGGTGGCGGGCCGCGCCGGCCGCGGGCCGGCCGGCGGCGACGTCATAATCCAGACCTCGCTACCCGACCATTACTCCGTCCGCTTCGCCATCACTCACGACTATGACGGCTTCGCGGCTCGGGAGCTCGAGGAGCGCGCCGGGCCCCTCTACCCTCCGCACAACCGCCTCGCCAACCTCGTCATCTCCGCCAGAAACGAGGTGAAGGTCCAGGAAGCGGCCGATGCCGCGGCGAACTGGCTCCTTGGACTCCTCGAAGCACGCGGGATCGGGACGGTCGGCCTGTTGGGTCCCGCCCCCTGCCCCATCGATCGTATCCGCCGCCGCTGGCGCTGGCACCTGTTGCTCAAGTCCAACGATACCGCCGCGCTGGGCCGCGTGCTCAGCTACTTCGCCACCCACTTCGACCGCCCCGGTGGCGACCTGCGACTGGAGATCGACCGCGATCCCGTAAGCTTGCTTTAGGGGTGGTGGCTCCTAAATTGCAGGGAGTCCCAACCAACGCGTCGGCGGCGCTGCATTCCGCCGCCACCCGCCCGCGTCTTTCTCTAACTATCTGCAGGATAGGTAGTTAAGAACAGCGGTGTCCCGGATTTTCACCCGTCCTGGCTCCGCCGGTCCTCGCCGTGTTGCGGCTCGGCCGGGGGTAAGGGGGGGTGGGGGTAGTCGTAAGTGGAGTTAAAGCCATGCTGACCAGCCGACGCGGCTTCACGCTGATCGAACTACTCGTAGTCATCCTCATCATCGGGCTCCTCGCGGTCATCGCTCTGCCCAAGTACGGCCGGGCCAGAGAGCGGGCCTACGATGCCGCAGCCGCAGAGGATCTGCACAATCTGATCACGATGTGCGAGGCCCATTTCGCCGATTACATGCAGTACCCCGACGACATAGACGACCTGGGTCCAGTCAGCCTCTCCAAAGGCGTAGTAGTGAGCCGGTTCAACCGCGAGACGACCGACGGCGTCATTGTGGTCCACATCCACCTGCACCATGAGAGCTCCACGCACTACTTCCACGTCGAGTACCCGGCCCAGCCCATCGAGCTACGCGACCGCTAGCCTGCGCACGGCGCTCTCCCATCCGAATTGGCACCTTCGCGCCTACCTGGTGTCTAACATTAGGCGGGCGTGGCCAATGCCTGTGATACCAGGGACTTCCCCGCCGGGCGGGCAACCGTCCCGTCCTTGACAAACGTGCCCCGCCCAGCAAGTATCAGCACTCTCTCGTGCATCCTGGAAAGGGCAAAGTGACGTCATGGGGTGTCTGACGCTCAACGCGTCTTACGAACCGCTCACGATCGTCCCCTTGCGGCGAGCCTTGCGACTGGTCATCGACCGGAAGGCCGAGGCTCTCGAGGTCGACGAGTCGCGCTTCTTCCGGTCGGAAAGCCTTGTCTTCCCGGCCCCCGTCGTCATCCGCCTAGTCAGGTACGTGCACGTCCCGCGGCGTTTTCGGCGTCACGTGACCAACACCTTCCTGTTCGCCCGCGATCACTACACCTGCCAGTACTGCGGGCGCCACCGCCGCGACCTCGGGCACCGCGAGTTCCTGACCCGGGACCACCTGCTGCCGCTGTGCCGCGGCGGCGAGAACGCCTGGGACAACGTGATCACAGCGTGCACGCGCTGTAATCACAAGAAGGGGAATCGCACGCCTGAAGAAGCCAGGATGAAGCCCCTCCATCCGGCCAGCGAGCCCAACCACGTCGAGCTGGTTTGGGCGGTCCGCAGGGTCACGGACATCCAGGCGAAGTACATCAAGGTCTTCTACGGCTCCGATGTCGTGAAGGCACTGCAGGGCGGAATTCACTAGGCGGGAATCCGCGATTCCTGAATACATGGAAGGGTCGCCAGGGTTGCCTGGCGGCCCTTTTCAATATCCAATACCCGACATCCAGTGACCAAATCTCAAGGATCATTCGAGTCTCAGGTATTGGATATTGAGATCAACTTCTGCGCCGCCGCCGCCGCTCCTCGCCCAACGCCAGCCGTGCCTTCCGCCGCTCCACCGCGTCCTGATAGCGCCGCAACTGCACCTCGTCCTCGATGATCAACTTCGGCACCGGCTGTGGCTTACCCGATTCGTCGAGCGCCACCATCGTCACGTAGCACGAGTTGGTGTGCCGCGGGGCACCGCCCGTCACCAACTCGGCCGTGACCCGTACACCGACCTCCAGCGAGGTGCGGCCAACTAGATTGACCGACGCCTGGAGCGTCACGATCTCACCGATCTCGATTGGTGCGCGGAAGTCCACCTGGTCGAACGAAGCCGTCACCGTCGGGCAGTCGGCATGCCGCGTGGCGCAGACGTATGCGATCTTGTCCACGAGAGCCAGGATCACACCGCCGAACATCGAGCCGCGGAGATTGACGTCGATCGGCGAGGCCAGATGGGTCATCGTCTGCCGGGACCGACTCGCCGGCCGCGCCTCGTCGAGTGGCGAATCGCCGATGGTCAGAGGGAGCGTTCTGTCTTCCATGGAAAAATCTCTGGTTTCTTGTATCTTGGGAGCCCTATAACGAAAGTGATCGGTGATCAGTGGTGCCCTGCGCGGCATCGGTTCGCCGATCGCCGATCGCTGGCTACTGATCACCGATCACTGACCACTCAAGAATGGGCCTGAAAGCAGAACTCGTCAAAGAGACCGATTATCCGGGCTACATTTTCAACCACGCCCCGCGGAATGTCTACTGGGAGATGACGATCGCCTGCGATCTCGAGTGCATCCACTGTCGCGCCTCGGCGATCCCACACCGAGACCCTCTCGAGCTCTCCACCGACGAGGCTCAGGCGCTGCTACGGGACGTCAAGGAGATGGGCAGCATGATCATCCTCACCGGTGGCGACCCGATGAAGCGGCCCGACCTCTTCGATCTGATCGCTTACGGCCGTGAGATCGGTCTGCCGGTCAGCATAACGCCCAGTACGACACCGACCCTGACCCGCGAAGTAGTCGAGAAATTCAAGGAGCTGGGTGTGTCCGCCATGGGGACGAGTCTGGACGGCCCGAACGAGCAGGTACACGATTCATTCCGTGGCGTGGCCGGGACGTTCGCCAACTCTATGAACGCTCTGAGCTGGGCGCGCGAATTCGGGATCCCTGTCCAGATCAACACCACGGTTACCAGCGAGACCCTACCGCACCTGGCGGAGATGTACAGCCTGCTGAGCGAGGAGTTCGCCCCGCCGGTTCGGCGATGGAGTCTCTTCATGCTCGTGCCGGTGGGACGCGGCCAGGAGCTGGGGATCCCCTCGGCGCAGGACATGGAAGAGCTCTGCGCCTGGGTGTACGAGACCGCCGGCGATGCGCCTTTCCACGTGGGCACGGTGGAGGCGCCCCACTACCGCAGATACTGGCTGCAGCGGAAGCTCGATGAGGGGATGCCCCAGGCCGAGATCGATACGCTAGCCATGCGCATGGGGTTCGGCGTACGGGATGGGAACGGCGTCATCTTCGTCTCCCACAAGGGCGACGTCTACCCGGCAGGGTTCCTGCCTCACCCCACGCTCGGCAACGTACGTGACGAGCCGCTGTCCTCCATCTACCGCAGCTCCCCACAGCTCGCCGAGCTGCGCGACATGGACCGGCTGAAGGGGAAGTGCGGGCGCTGCGAGTTCCGCTGGATGTGCGGCGGCTCGCGGGCCCGCGCCTACGGCATGACCGGTGACGTCATGGAGTCGGACCCCTTCTGCGCCTACGAACCGGTGGGAGTTGGGGATTAGGGGAGTCGGGGA
>JBDHHM010000049.1:0-19298 GCA_039589355.1 Gemmatimonadota bacterium
GGCTGTGAGCACTTTCGTCGACTCGACGACAGCCTTGTGCTCGATGCTCGAGCGGATGACACAACCGCCGGGACGCCGCCTCGCGAAGCCCAGAACGGCCAGGCAGTCCGCCTCGCTCCCGGAGCCGGTATAGACCAGTCGGCCTCCCACGGCGCCGAGGGCGACGAGCATTCGTCGCCGCGCTTCCTCCACTGCCACGCGCGCGTCACGGCCATACGAGTGGATGCTGGAAGGGTTCCCGAACTCATCCCCCATGTAACGTGCCATCGCCTCCGCCACCTGAGGGCGCTGCGGCGTCGTCGCCGAGTAGTCTAGATAGACCCGCTTTCTCATGGACGCTCCGTCTCCATCTCCCTCCCCATTCGATCACGATGGTGATGGCGATGGGGATGACGTACGCAGGGCCAACTGTATCGCACGAAGTTGGAAGGAGTCTGCCTAAAAGCTGCTGACGGGCAGGCTCACCACGTCTTCGACCGACACCGTCTCGCGCGTATAGAACGGCTCGCCGTAGGCCACGCGGATCAGCGACCCGTAGTGTGCGTCTTGGATCCTCACGAGGTCGTAGAGCGGCACGTCGGCCGGGTACAGTTCGCCTAGCGCCTTAACGCCGTCGAACTGGGAGCTGTAGCAGCGGATCGCTTCGAGCTTCCGCTCGAAGGCGTCGCTCGTATCGACCACGAACGTCGGCTTTAGCGCATGCTCGCGATAGGCGAGCGTGTAGAGGATCTTGGCCGGGCGGTGGGGTTCGCCGGCGACTGGAAGGTTCTTCAAGCCCGCCAGATAGCAGGAGTCGTAGCCCAGCTCGCATGCGACTCGATGGTCGGGGTGTCGACCCTCGAAGTAAGGGAGGATCACCGTCCGCGGGCGTAGCTCGCGGATCGCCTCGACCAGGCGGGTCCGGCTCTCCTCGTCGTTGCGGATCCGCGCGTCGGGCAGGCCGAGCACCACCCGGGTCGTGAGCCCGAGGATCTCGGCCGCCTGCTCCGCTTCCGCTCTGCGCCGCTCCGCCGTCCCGTGCGTTCCGAGCTCGCCGTTGCTCAGGTCGAGAATCCCTGTCTTGTGGCCCTGGTCGGCGGCGCGAATCAGCGTGCCTCCGCAAAGCAGCTCGGCGTCATCGGGATGCGGCGTGATAGCGAGTAGATCGACCATGGGCTACAGGATGTCGACGTGGAGATCGAAACCGCAACCCGGGGAGCCGATTTGAGTGGAAACCCTACTCGTAGCGCAGGGCGGTGACCGGGTCGAGGCGCGACGCCCGCACGGCCGGGAAGAGGCCGAACACGATGCCGGTAAAGGCGGCCGCGGCGACTGCGAGCATAATCGACCAGAGCGGGATGACCGCCGGTACGGGCGTGAACGTGTTGAGCAGCCAGGCGATGAGGCCGCCGACGCCCAGCCCGAAGGCGCCGCCGATCGTGGTGAGCGTCACCGCTTCGACCAGGAACTGCCAGAGGATATCGCGGCGCGTTGCACCCAGCGCCTTGCGGACCCCGATCTCCTTCGTGCGCTCGGTCACCGAGACGACCATGACCGCGATAACCCCGATGCCGCCCACCATGAGGCCGACGCTGGAGAGCGCGAACATCACCGTGAAGAGAGCCGCGGTGAGCTGGTTCCAGACGTCCTGCATCGATTCCTGGGTCACGACGTCGAAGTTATCCTCTTCGCCCGGGCCGAGGCCGCGCAGGCTGCGCAAACGGCCGGTGACCTGGTCGATCGCCGACGTGATATCGACCACCGGCTTGGCCACGACCGTTATCCAGACGAGCTCGTCGAACGAGATCCAGCGAACGTCCTTCATCAGGTACTTCTGGCCGGTGTTGAAGGGGACGAACGCTCGGCTGCCGCCCAGGGAGGCGAAAAGGTTAGGCGGGTGCTTGTAGACGCCGACCACGAGGAAGCCCTGGTTCCCGATTCGAAACGTTTCGCCCACGGCATCGAGCGGTGCGAAGAGATCGCGCGCCGCAGAGCTATCGATGACGGCCACCGGCCGGCCGGCTTCCTCCTCCGTTTTCGTGTAGAACCGACCGGCTACGATGTCGCCGGCATCGGTCTGCATGAAGTCGGAGGGCACGGCCAGGATGCTGGCTTCGGTCTCGTTTCCCCTGGCGGTCAGTGACACGTTCAGCCACGACAAATCGGCGGAGGCGTATGAGTTGGCCACGGTGGAGAGGGCCTCCAGCGAGCGAGCGAAGCGAGCCGGTATCGGCGGCCGCCGCCGCCAGGTCGGCTCCTCTTCGTCGAGTCCGGTGCTCATCTCGACGCCGTAAGATCGGGTGACGTAGAAGGTATTGGCGCCGGAGGCCTCGACGAGGACGGTGAAACTCTGGTTGACCCCCTGGATGACTGCGGCCATCGCCACTACCACCAGGACGCCGATGCCGACCCCCAGGATCGTCAGGCCGGTACGTACCTTGCTCTGCCTGAGCGCTTGCAGCGCGATCGTCACACCTTCTTGAAGTGCTCTGGCCCTCATGGTCTCGCTCGCTTACTCGTATCGCAGGGCGACTATCGGGTCGAGCCGCGACGCGCGCCCATGACGATCGCGTAGAACGGTACCGATGCGGGCAGCGGGGCCACGATATCCACGAGCTTGGCCAGTCCCGTACCGACGGCTACGCCGATCGCCGCACCCAAGGTGGAGAGTGTCGCCGATTCTGCCAGGAACTGCCGCGTGATGTCGACGCGTCGCGCGCCCAGCGCTTTGCGGACTCCGATCTCGCGAGTCCGCTCCAGCACCGACATCAGCATGATATTCATGATCACGATGCCGCCGACGACCAGGGCCACCGCCACCAGACCGGGGCCCGCGGCCAGCAGGACGTTCTTGACCGTGTTCCAAGCGTCCAGCACCTCGCTGGCCGTCTCGATGTCGAAGTCGTTCTCCTGGCTGGGCCGCAGGCGGTGCCGCGCCCGCAACGTTTCCTCGGCCGCCGCTTGGCCCGCCGCCATGGCCTCTTCCGTCCTGAACTTGATCTGGATCCCGTCTACCACGTTGCGGCGACGTGAGAAATCGGCCTGATAAGCACCCCAGGGCACGACCACGGCCGCATCGCGAATGACACCGATGAAACCGCCCTGCCGCTTCAGCACGCCAACGATCCGGTAGCGGAACGGCCCCAGCCGGATATCGCGCCCGACCGGCGATTCGTCCGGGAACAGCTTCTGGGCGATGGCGTCGCCGATCACTGCGACCCGAATCGCCCGCGCGTCGTCGATGCGGGTCAGGCCACGGCCATCCACGATCTCCCAGCCCTGCAGCTCCAGATATTCGTCGGTCACACCGATCAGCCGCACGTTCTTCCGTTTGTTCTGGCCGCTGCGAACCTCCGGCATGAGCCGGTCTACGCTGTACGCCATGTACCAGATGTCGGGGATCTCTTCCCGCAGCGCCGCGGCATCTACAGTCGTGATGTCCGGGTTACGCGACTGCTGGCGGCGTGTCTGAGCGTCCTGGCGGCCGCCGCGTCCCGACCATATCCGCTCGATGGTTATCGTGTTGATCCCGAAGATCGAGCCGGCGAAGTCGTCCTGCACATAGCGGTTCATCCCTTCGACCACGGCGAACACCGAGATCAGGAAGGTGACGCCGACGATCACGCCGAGGAGCGTGAAAAAGGACTTGAGCTTCTGAGCCCAAACGGTCCTCAGCGCCAGGATAACCGCATCGAGGATCTTCAAGCTACCGGCTCTCCTATCGTGTGCCGTTGGTCGGTCTCGATCACACCATCCCTCAGCGTGATCAGCCGGTCCGAGTAGGCGGCGATGTCGCGCTCGTGCGTGACCAGCAGGATCGTCTCGCCGCGATCGTGCAGGCTGACGAGGATATCCATGATCTCCCTCGACGTCGCCGAGTCGAGGTTACCCGTCGGCTCGTCCGCCAGCAGCAGCGATGGCTGGTTGACCAAGGCCCGGGCCATGGCGACCCGCTGACGCTCGCCACCCGACAATTCGTTCGGTTGGTGGGCCATCCGGTCGCCCAGTCCCACGGCATCGAGCGCCCCCTTCGCCTGCTCGTGCCGCTGCTTCGCCGGGAGGCCCGCGTAGATCAGCGGCAACTCGACGTTGTGCAGCGCCGTCGTCCGCGGCAGCAGGTTGAACGTCTGGAAGACGAAGCCGATCTGGCGGTTACGGATCCTGGCGAGATCGTTGTCGTCGAGTTCCGACACCTCTTCGCCACCCAGCCAGTACTGGCCGGCGGTCGGCGTGTCGAGGCAACCGATCAGGTTGAGCAGGGTCGACTTGCCCGAGCCCGACGGCCCCATGATGGCCACGAACTCGTTCTTGTCGATCTGCATGTCGACACCACGCAGCGCACGAACCGTTTCAGCGCCGAGCTCGTATTCCTTCGTGAGTTCGCGCGTCAGGATTATGGTGTTGTTATCTGGAGGCGTCATCATCTATTGCCGCTCCCCTCTTTGGCCGTTCCCATTGCTGTTGCTGGGCTTCACCAGGTCGCCTTCCTCGAGCGTGCGGATGGCCTGGTAGCTACCGGCCACGATCAGCTCGCCTTCCTCGAGTCCGTCGAGCACCTCGAAGTGCTCGCGACCCGCTACACCGACGCTAACCGGTCGGAAGGTGATCGTGTTGTCCTCGTTCAATACGAAGACGCCCTCCAGTTCCTGGGGTTCTTCTTCCTCGACCAGCTCGATCTCTTCGCTGCTCGTGTCGCCGGCGGTCTCTTCATCCTCGGGCTCGGGTGTGCGAAGGGTGAGGGCGATGATCGGGATGCTGAGCACGCTGTCGCGCACCTCCGCCACGATGTCCGACGTGCACGAGAGGTCGGTCCGCAGAGACTCGGGCGGGTCGTCGATCCGGACCACGACTTCGAAATCCACCGACTGATCGGAGGTGGTGCCGCTGAAGCCGAGCGCACCACCCTGGATCGAGCTATGGGCGATCTCGGTGACCACGCCGGTGAAGACCTCATCGGGGAAGGCGTCGATCTCGATGTTGACGCTGTCGCCCAGCTCGATCTGCGGGACGTCGGTCTCATCGACCTCGACTATCGCCTCCATCTCCGACAGATCGGCGACGGTCGCCAGCACCGTCCCCGGATTGTTCATCGTGCCGATGATTGCCGTCTCGCCCTGCTCGACGTTGAGGCGAGTTACGCGGCCGGTGAGCGGCGAGGTGATCACCGTCTTGGCCAGGCGGTCGCGCGCCTCGCGCAGGTTGGCGCGCGCCTGGTCAACCGAGTGCAGTGCCGCCTGGTAAAGCGCTTCCTGTACCTCGAAGCCGGTCTCGGCGTCCTCGAGCTGCTGGTCCGATATCAGCTCCGGGTTCTGGTCCTGGATTCGCAACGTACGGTCGCGCATCCGGCGGGCCTGATCCCGGTTGGCTCGCGCCTGTGCCGCGGTCGCCTGGCTGGAGCTGAGTGCTGCCTGGGCGCGCTGTTCCGCGGCCAAGTAGGTGGCCTGATCGATGATCAGCAGCGTGTCGCCTGCGGTCACCCACTCGCCGTCAAGGATACGCAGATCGATGATCCGCCCGGAGACATCGGCCTGGACCTCGACCCTTCGGTGGGGGCGGATCCGACCGCTGGCCGTCACAACCGATACCAAATCGCGCCGCTGCACTTCCTCCGTGCGGACCTCGGTCCCTCCGCGGCGACTCTGTCGCATAGCCAGCGCGACGAAAACCAGTAGTATCAATGCGCCGGCGGCCGCGATGAAGACTTTCTTTCTATTCACAACTTGGCTCCCGTGGGACTACCTCGTAGGGTAGTACCCTTTACACTCCTGGTTTATTCGCTTCCCTCCAGGTCGAGTGGGCGCCCCACCGCCGCCTCGAGCTGGGTCAGAGACTGAAAAAAGCTGAACACCGCATCGATCTGGTCAACCTCGGCCTGGGCGGTCAGCGTCTGCGAGTCGAGCAACTCGAGGAACGTGCCGGCACCCAGCTGGTAGCGCTGCTGCGCCAGGCGCATCTCCTCGCGCGCCGTCGCCGTATTCTCCCCCTGAAGCAGCACGGTCTGATAGGCCGTCTCGATGTTGTGGACGGCCTCGGTGACGTCGGCCCGTATCTGCAGCTCCAGGCCGCGCACCTGGTAATCCATGTCGTTGCGCCGGGCGATCGCCGACTCGACCTGAACCTGACGGTCGAAGCCTGTGAAGATCGGCAGCGAGAATGAGAGGCCCACCGAAACGGGCGAGTTCGAGAAGTCGAAGGGGAAGACGTCGTTCCGCCTTCTGATGCTGTTGTCGATGTCGATCGAGTCTTGCTCGGTGAACTCGAAGTTTGAACAGCTACCGAACTCGGGTGGTATCGAACCGGTGGAAGCGTCGTAGAGCTCGGCGAACGTGTTACAGAGCGCGACCGTTCCCGTGGCGTTGTTCCTGGCGCCATTCACCGAGCTGTTGATCGAGAAGGTCGGGTCCGTCTCCTCACGGGTGAAGCCGCTCCAGCCGGCTCGCAGCGAGAGGGTGGGGAAGTACGATGCCTTCGCCACCTTAACGCTCGAGTTCGCCGCCTCCCGGTCGGCCCGAGCCGCAATGAGGGTCGGGTGAGCCGCCATGGCCTCGGCGACCCACGATTCCATATTCAGCTGGGGCTCGAAGATCTCGAACTCGCTCACCAACTCGATCTGGTCCGCAGGCATCTGGACGCCCAACGCCTGGACCAGCCGGAGCTTGGCGACCCGGGCCGTGTTTCGGGCCTGGAGCAGGGCGACCTCGGCCTGACCGCGGGCCACGTCGGCCTGCATCGTTTCCAGTCGCGTCCCGGCTCCCACCTCCTCGCGCGCCTCGGCCAGGCGCAGGTGCTCCTCCGAGCGTCGCAGCTCGCGCTCCGCCTGGTCCGCCCGGTCCTCCAGCCTCAGGACCTCGATATAAAAGCTGGTCACCGAGTTGCGCAGCTGGAGCTCGGCGTCGTCGATCCTACGCTCCACCGCTGTGCGCTCGGCTCGGCGCTGGCCCGGCGCGAACAGGGTATTGCCGTTGAACAAGTAGGAGAGACTGAACGAGTAGTTGGAGATAACCACGGACGGCTGGGCGCTGGTGAAGCCGCCGAACTGCTCTTGGCCGGCGTCCTGCCAGGAGGTGGAGAAGAACAGGCTGGCGTCCGGCAGGAACAGGTTGGCGTTCGCCGCCCTTACGTTCCATTGGGCGGGCGACAAGTCGGTCAGCATCTGCTGGAACAGTGGGTTGTTCTGCCTGGCCAGCTCGATAGCCTCCTCCAGCGTCATCCGTGTGATCTGCTGGGCGTTGAGGCCCGTTACGGTTACTAGGAGGCACGCGAGAAGCGCGCTCGGGACTGCTGTCCACTTCATAACCAACTCCACGCTTGGGTTAGCTAGGGCTCTTCGAATACAGCAAACAGCTTGCTGCAGTAGACCGATGCGAGTTCCGCACCCGGCAACGGACACCTGCCGCACGCCACCGGCCGAGCGGTCCGTCAAACTGGGTCGCGCCCGGCTCTATCCGGCTAGTGCAGCGCTTTTGCTTACTCGTACGAGCGCGTTCAGTCAAGAGTTTCGCGGCATCCGTCGCTCAGCCCGGTCGCGGCCGGGCCGCCCGGCCGGAGGCCGGTCGGGATCCGATGTGGCGCCACACTTACGGAAGCGGCTGCCCGGGCCGAGACCCCGGCAGCCGCCTCAGGTCGCCGGTTATGGGCGTGGGCCGGCGCCCAGGCCCCGATCGGTCAGGCGCCGAACAGCGTCTGGCGTGCGGCGCTGAACAGCACCCAGACACAATAGAGTGCGAGAACGGTTCCGATGCCCTTACCGCCGGATATGCGTCCGCCGGAGAGGCCGGATTCAATGGCGCCGAGGGCTGCCGAGCTCCACAGCCCGAAGAGCGTGATGCTGTTCAACAGGTACCCAACGAACGTCTGTGGCGCCTCCGTTAGCAGGAGCCCGAGTCCCAGCTGGGTCGTCATCTCGCCCTTGGAGAGCCAAACCGGCAGCACGACGAAAAAGCCCAGAAGGCCTATCCAGTACGTGTGGGCCGTGGCACTCAGGTGCTGCTTGTACGTCGTGTCCTGGCCAAACATGACGTTGAAGGCGAGGTACAACACGCCGGCCACGACCGCGGCAGCGACAAACGACCCGACCAGCGCTCCGATGGGGCCGAAAATCCGCGCCATCCTGAGCATCGCCTCTGGATCGGGCGCCTCCTGACCCTGTGGGCGCGCCCGCGCCTGTGCCTCCAGCGTGCTCTGGAGGAGGTCTGCCGGGAGAAGGAAGTACACGACAGCGCTGATTATGGCCAGGATCGCCAGCGTCCAGAACCAGGGCGAAGAGCGACGCAGAACCGCACCCAGGTTGGTCGGTGCCGTAAACACCATGATGACGCGCTGCACGAGATTGGGCGTCGCTTCGACACCGGTGGACTCTGCGGGTCCGGGTTCCGAGTTCATAGATCCCCCTCTTCAGTTGGACGAGTCGCCATTGTCGGAACGGACGGCGAGGAACTCAAACTCGGGGACTTCGACCTTCATCACCCGGTCGCCGTCCAACCACACATGGTGGGTTGTACCGGTTTGTGAGACGATTGTGATATGACGTAGCTCGAGTTCGGCGGAGCCGATACTCACCGGCTCCACACCCTGGTCTACGACCCGGACCGTCTCCTGGTTTCGGTCGCGCGGCACGATAACGCTCGCCTCGACGGAGCTCTCCCCCGCCAGCAGCTTGCTCGCGAAGAAGTAGTGATGCGCTACGTACTTGTCGAGCAACGCCACCTCTCCTGGCACCAGAAACTCCTTCATCTCATCGCCGAGCGGCGATTCCACATCGAGCCGGATCCGGTCACGAGATAGCGTGCCGATGATCTTTGTCGCTGCGGAGCCGTTGATCTCGGCCTGGTAGCGCAGTGGGCGGCAGCTAGGGGCCATCACCTCGAGCGCCACACCGATGCGCATCGTACTGCCATCGAGCTTCAGGTTCAGCTCGGCCCCGGCCCGGTAAACTGACCCGGCGGAGCCCGCCCGCTCGCGGCGGATGATGAACCGCTCCTCTCCGATCCGGGCACCCTCCAGATAGAGCGTGAAGCTGCCGCTGTCGACCACTTCGGGCCGGTCACCCGCTGGCGGACCGGTCGCGGCTCCCATCAGGATCGGAAGCGTGACGGAGAGAGTACGGCCGAGGCCGACTCGTCTAATCCGCGGGCTCCAGAAACAGCCTCGTCCTAACCTTCTCGAGGACGTACTCGTAGATCTCTTCACCTTTTTTGGCATTGGCAGCTGACGGATGGCCTATTGCACCCTCGCAACCCGGCGGTGGCTTCGGCATCCGGCCACGAAGGTAACGCCGCAGCTCTTTCGCGTCGAGCGGGTAGTCGTGGATCTCCTCGCCCCGCACCAACTCGGGGAAGAGGTACATCATCACCGACGTTTCCGCCTCTCCCGCATGCTCCGGCTGCCGCTGCTTCTCCAGGAACTGTCCGATTCGCACGCTCTGCAGGTCGAAGACCCGTACCCGGGCGTGCTCGGTCACGACGGTGGTAACCGCATCGAGGTGTGGGTCGTGGAAGTGCGCCGTGACCAGTATGAACTCCTCGAAGCCGTGCCCCTCCCATGAGGCCAGGAGGTCGTTCAAGGCCCTGTGCAGGGTCTTACGTCGCAGGGAGGCGGTGCCGGCATAGGCCTGCTCGGTATCCACGTTCACGCCGTAGGCGAAAGTCGGGGCGACGAGCACGCGGAACTCCACCGACAAATCATGCGCGAGTCGCTCGGCGAGCAGGGAATCGGTCCCCAGAGGGAGATGCCTGCCGTGTTGCTCGCAGGTGCCGATGGGGATGATCAGCCGGCGATCACGCTCCAGGTATTCTTCGACCTCCGGCCACGACATGTCCTCGAGCAGCAGCGCCTCACCGGCATTCCGCGACTTGGCCACGCGGCCTCCAGGATAGGGCATTGACGGGTGGCTTCGACGTCGTCGCCACGTTGCGCCAGGCGTCAGGCCGCGTCAAGGCTTGCCCGGGCCCGTGCCGGTGTAGGGTGCCTGGAATCGCGCTCTGCCCCGCCGTTGATGTTCCGTTGATCCCGCCCCGACACAGTGGGCTCAGGGTGCGAGAGGGGAGGTCACTGGGTGCTCGCGTTCGTCCGCACTGCTGCGATACTGGGAATCGACGCATACATAGTCGTTGTCGAGGTGGATGTCGCGGCCGGTTTGCCGGCGATGTCGACGGTGGGGCTCGCGCAGAGCGCGGTCAAAGAGGGGAAGGAGCGGGTCCTCTCTGCGTTACAGAACTCGGGCTTCGAGATGCCGCCCAGGAGAATCACCGTCAACCTGGCTCCGGCCGATGTCAAGAAAGAGGGAAGTCACTTCGACCTGCCGATCGCCTGCGGCCTGTTGGCGGCCAGCGAGCAGCTGTCCTCCGACTCGTTCGAGCGCTACGCCCTGGCCGGCGAACTCGGCCTCGACGGCGCCTTGAGGCCGATACGCGGCGCGCTGTCGATGGCTCAGGCGGTGGCGCGGGCGGGCATCACCGGCTTCGTCATCCCCGCCGCCAACCTCTCTGAGGCCTCGGTGATCGAGGACCTCGATGTTCGGGGCGCGAACTCGCTGGGCGAGGTCGTCGCCTTCCTGAGCGGAAGCTCGGAGCTTCCGTCGACGAGCTTCGATGCGGCCGCCTCGCTGGGTCGGCGGGCAGAGTCGCCTCTCGACCTGGCCGATGTGCGCGGCCAAGGTCACGCCAAGCGTGCCCTCGAGATCGCGGCCGCCGGCGGCCACAACATACTGTTTGTGGGGCCGCCCGGCGGCGGTAAGACGATGCTGGCCCGCAGGCTGCCCGGCATCCTGCCTCGCCTCAGTCTGGCGGAGGCCATCGAGGTGACTCGAGTCCACTCGGTAGCCGGCCAGCTCGCGACGGACCGGGGGCTCGTCAGTCGGCGGCCGTTCCGCGCGCCGCACCACACGATCAGCGACGCGGGCCTCATCGGCGGCGGAGCCGTGCCACGGCCGGGTGAAGCATCGCTCGCCCACCACGGTGTCCTTTTCCTCGACGAGCTCACCGAGTTCCGCCGCAATGTACTGGAGGTGCTGCGGCAGCCGCTGGAGGACGGTGAGGTGACCATCGGTCGAGCTTCACGGTCCCTCACCTTTCCGGCTCGCTTCGTTCTGGCCGCGGCGATGAACCCATGTCACTGTGGATTCCTGGGCGACAGTAGGAAGACATGTCGCTGCACACCCCGCATGATCCAGCGCTACCGCTCCAAGGTGTCGGGCCCGCTGCTCGAGCGAATCGATCTGCACATCGAGGTGCCGCCGGTCTCCTCGCCCGAGCTTCTGGATTCGATCGACGGGGAGAACTCGGCTGCAGTGTCCGCGCGTGTCGAGGCCGCCCGGAGATTGCAGCTGGCACGTTTCGATGGCCGTGGCCGGCTGTACGCCAACGCCCAGATGAGCGCGCGCGACGTGCGGAAGTTCTGCGACGTCGACGAGACAGGGTTGTCGCTCTTACGGTCGGCGATGGCTAGGTTTGGGCTTTCGGCCCGCTCGTTCCATCGGGTGCTCAAGATCGCGCGGACGATAGCGGACCTGGCGGAGAGCAAGACGACCCGGTCCGCCCACATCGCCGAGGCGATCCAGTATCGCGGCCTGGACCGTAACGTGTTTTGATGCAACTGTGCAGCCGCTCGAGTGGGAATCCCGCAGGCGCTCCAATTGTGACAACGTGGCTCAGATCCCGGCGTCCCGATTAGACATGTGTCGAACCCGGGATGCTCGTGTGACCTAGCGCGTGACCAAGGTGCCTTGCGGTGCAGCGAACCTTGACAGCATTTTGCCAAATATCCCGGGAGGTGGCTGGGCCGGTCGTGAAGGTTCCAAGTGCTTAGGGGCCGCCACCGTGCCTGAGCATCCAAAGCCAGTTGTTCTCTTCCTTGCTGGTCGGCATGTCATCCAGTCAGACTCAGCTCGCGTCCGTACATACCGGACCAGATAGAATGAGGGTGCCCGTATGGATACCCGTCTCAAGTCCGCTTTGCCACCGTCATCCGTTGTCGTCGTTGCCTTCCTGTCGCTCCTGTGCAGTGCCCGAATCACCGCACAAAAGCCCGATTGGCGCACGATCGAGTTCGAGACAACCGAAGTCACGGGCGCCAATGTTACGGTCTCACCGGACGGCCAGTGGCTGATCTTTACCATACTCGGTCACCTGTTCCGTCTGCCGGTGGAGGGCGGCGTGGCGGAGCAGCTCCGTGTGGCTTTCATATCCGACAGAGACGGGAGTGAAGGCAACGTCTTTCTGCTCGAACTGGAGGTTGGGGACATCACACAGCTGACGCACGATCCCTGGGCAGGTCGGCCAGCCTGGTCTCCTGATGGCCAGACGATTGCGTACCTCAGCTTCGTTCTCGACATCGGGCAGAGCTACGCACCCAGTGCGGCGCCGGCCGTTGTGCGACGCACGCCTGTGAGCGGTGGGGAATCCCCGGTCGTGAGTGGCGCGCCCCGCATGATCAGTTCTGTCGTCTACCTGCCGGACGGCAGGCTGGCTTGGTCTGCGTTCGAGGGTAGGCCGGCCTGGTGGTTGGGTGGAGGCACCCGTCCCATGAGAGGTGCGACCACTCGGATCGAGGTCTTGAGCGAGAACGGTCAAGTCTCCACCCTGCGGGAGGTTTCGGGAATCGTGCATCGCCTGGTGGCCAGCCCGATCTCGGATGGTCTCTACGGGCGTAAACTGCCGACCCCGCGGATGGGAGGCTACTATCCCGAGGAGGAGGAGCTTGTCTTCCTTTCTTTGCGAGCCGACACCGAACAGCATGTGGCATCCGTGTGGGGGACCAACGGCTGGGATTGGGGGCCGCGGTTCGATGTAGCTGCGGGCGGCGGCTCGCTGTACGTCGGCGACCGCGGTCAGCTTCTCGAGATAGACCTGGCGACTGGCTCCGTGGGGCGGGTCGAGCTTCGTGGCAAGGTAGAACTCGTTGTTCAAGATCCGGTGGCACCAGTTGAGGCGGATCTGGCGGAGCCGGGAAGCGGTGTTCCACCGAGGATCGTGATTCAGCCGGCGATGTCACCCGATGGCGAACACCTCTATTTCGTAGCAGCCGGCGGAATCTGGGTGCAGCCTCTGTCAGGCGGTCCTGCACGCTTGATCTATGAGGGTGAGGGGTTCGCCAGAGATCCCGTGCCGTCGCCGGACGGGCGACTACTGGCTCTGGTCGACCTGAAGGTGGGAATACGGGAGGTCAAGCTTCTTGACTTGGAGAGCAACGAGGTGCGCACGTTGGCCTCGGGAGGCGACTACTTTCAACCCGCATGGCATCCCGAGGGGGACAGTTTCACCTATGCCGACCGTAATCGTGCGCGTATCGTCATCCTGGATCTGAACGGTGAAGCACAGGAGATCGGGCCGCACTTGCAGGGGGCGTGGCTCTCGCGCCCACGCTTCTCGAGCACGGGCAGGGCACTCACCTACACCAGTGGCGGCGTTTTCCACCGCATCTCGCTAACCGAACCAGCCACTGCCGAGCCGGCAGTTCCGCTGATAGACCCATCGGCTACGGACTCGCCGGTCGGAACCTGGGTGGGCAGTGCCGTGCTCTCACCCGACGAGCGATGGCTGGCCTTTCGTCGTGGCGCGGAGATCTGGGTGATCCGGGCGGACACTCCAGCCATCGAAGCGGAACAAGCCCGTCTGCTCAGCGCGAGGGGCGGCCACGCCTTCGACTTCGCTCCCGATGGTTCGGCCGTGATCTTCGCCGACGGGAACGAAGTTTGGCGACAGCCCCTGGCGTCTGGCGAGCCGGAGAGGATTGCGCTGCAGGTGGAGGTCAAATGCCAGACGCCGCCGCCAGCACTGCTGAGGCACGTACGCGTTCTCGATTTCGTCGCTGGAGACTTCGGACCCGAGGTGTCGATGCTCGTGGAGACTGGAAGGATCCGCTGGATCGGTTCGGAGTCGGAACACGCCATTCCCGAGGAGACCGAAATCCTGGATGCCGCTGGCCGATTCGCCATACCCGGCCTGTTCGATTTCCACGCGCACAACCGCGGGGGCTATCAGGCTCCGAACAACCTCGCGTACGGCGTAACGTCGCTGCGCGATGTGGGCACCACCCCGCTCATGTGGCTCAATGCCTTCGACGACTGGTCCGACGCGACGGATGCGCCAATACCGCGCTCCTTCCACGCGGGAGAGATGGTCTACGGGCCCCCGGAGATCCTCCTGACCGAAGAGGAGGCGCGGGCAGTCGTGCGCCGGAACAAGGTAGGCGGGGCGAGCCTGATAAAGGCGTACGCAACTCTCCCGTGGTCGATCCATCGAGCTGTGGCAGAGGAAGCTCGGTTGGTACGGCTACCGATGGCGGCACACGGAACGACCGTGAAGGAAGTGACCAAGGCCGTGACGCTCGGCTATGCCAGCTTGGAACATGCGGGGTTCCGTTACTACGACGATGTGCTGCAGATGCTGGCGGGATCGGGTACGCGCTGGGTCCCAACAGTAGGCAACGATATGAGCCATTGGCTGCGCATCAGGGCCGAGCCTGAAAGGACCGAGAACGAGGACTTCCGGGCGTTTGTCTCGAGATCGCGCGTCCAATCAGAGCTTGCAGCCGGGGACACTGTGTGGAAGGCTCGAATGTACCCGGAGATCTATGCGCAGGAAACGGCGAGCATCGGTGCGGCCTTTGCCCGGGGAGTGAAGCTCCTGGCGGGAACGGACCAACAGGAGCACCTGGCCTTCCCCGGAGTATCCCTTCACTGGGAGCTGGAGGATCTCGCGGAAGCCGGCATCCCACCGCTGGAGGTGCTGAGAATCGCCACACAGGAATCGGCGATTGCCGTAGGAGCGGGAGACGACCTTGGCACATTGGAACCAGGGAAACTTGCCGACATCGTTTTGCTCGATGCGAATCCGCTGGAAGACATCAAGAACTCGCTGACTATCTGGCGGGTGATCAAGGGCGGTTGGGTCTTCGATCCGAAGAAGTTACGGCGACCCGCTCGCGGCGAAGGCGACCAGTGAGTGGCCCAGCCGCCGGATCGGCAGGTTAAGGTGGTGCAGTGGTTGAGGGTTCACAGATGAGGCTGGAGTGCCAAGCTCTTCTTTAGGCTGGGAGGCTGGAAACGGCAGCGCGCAACATCGAGGCGCGGTACGGCGCGCTCGACGTCCCATGGGGCGAAGTCCATCGCTTCCAGCGCGGCGAAGTCGATCTTCCAGCCAATGGCTTTCACGACCCCTATGGAGTGTTCCGGGGGGCTTGGTTCGCCGAAGCGGAAGACGGCCGCCTCGTGGTGACCGGCGGGGACACCTACGTAGCGGCCATTGAGTTCTCGGACCCAGTGCGGGCGATGGCGGTCCTCGGTTACGGTAATTCAAGCCAGCCTGGCTCGCCCCACCGCAGCGATCAACTGCAATTCCTTGCCCGCAAGGAGCTGCGGCGGGTCTGGCGCACGCGCGAGGATATCGAGGCTCATCTCTCGTTCCGTACAACGTTCGATTAGCCATACCGGTGCCGACTACGGCCGACTACCATCCGGTGCTCTTCACACGGTTGTGAGGGCGCGTGGATGAGCGCTGCTGGGCAAGTACGGTTGGTGTGAGTGAACCTGCTCGTTGATGTGCTCCTGCTGAGACCGCACATCTCAATAAACATAGTGCTAGGCGTCCGGGTGGAAGACCGCAGGTGACCCGGCGAACAGTGCTCGGACTCGCCGGGCGTGGTCACCCTGTGGCGTACGCTGTCCCGTCTCCCAGCGCCAGAGGGTGGCCTCGTCCACGCCAAGTATGCGGGCCAGCCTCTTCCTTGAGAGACCACGGATCCTCCGGTAGGCCTTCAATCGCTCCGGCAAGGAGTCTCCGACCGAGAAGGGCACGTAGCCAAGGAATCGGATGATCGCGGGGATACAACGGATCGCCGGCGTCCGGTGGCCTCTTTCCCAGTTCATTATGGTGGTCTTGTCCACACAAATGAGCAACGCAACCTGGTTTTGTTGAAGACCAAGATCGAGCCTCCGCTTGCGGATATGATCTCCGATCGTTTTGAGCTCCCTCGGATACCCTTTGTTTAAGGGCTTTTTGGCCCTCAACCTCAGGTGACAAAAGGGCAACGCAGGGGTGCGCCTGTGGATTCCTCGGCGACACGCGCCGATCATGCCGCTGCACACCTGCTATCATCCGTCGCTACCGCGCCAGGGTGTCCGGCCCACTACTCGACCGAATCGATCTGCATATCGAAGTGCCGCCGGTTTCGTGCCCCGACCTGCTGGGTGCCGGCGACGAGGACTCCTCGCAGGACGTACTGACCCGCGTCGAGTGCGCCCGTCGCATCCAGGAGGAGCGCTTCAGGAAGCGCGAGGGTGTTTTTGCGAACGGTCAGATGGAGGCCCGGGACGTTCGCTCGTTCTGCCGGGCGGATGATACGGCGCTGTCCCTGTTGCGGGCGGCGATGGGTCGCTTCAGCCTCTCGGCGCGCGCCTTCCACCGGGTGCTCAAGATAGCTCGAACGATAGCCGACCTGGCGGCGAGCGAGATCGTCCGGGCGGCACACGTCGGGGAAGCGATCCAGTATCGTGGGCTCGATCGGGCGGTGGATTCGCGGCCGCCAACTTGACAATCACGGACCGGTATCCTGAGTATTCGCGGACGACTAACGCATGGATACCGAGAGAGACGTCCTGCAACGGAAAGAACGGGCGCTGCACGCCCTGCTGCGAGAGTGCGGCTCCGTATTGGTCGCCTACAGCGGCGGCGTCGACTCGGCCTACCTGGCGAAGGCGGCGCTCGACGCGTTGGGCCCGAGGCACGTGCTCGCCGTTACCGGCCGTTCGCCCAGCTATCCGGAAGCGCAACACGAGGTCGCGGAGGCCGTCGCCGAGTCTATCGGTCTGCCGCGCATCGAGATCGATACGCACGAGCTGGACGATCCGAGCTACGCCGCTAACCCGCGGGACCGTTGCTACTTCTGTAAGGCCGACCTGTACGGCCGGCTCCTGGCGCTTGCCCGAGAGCACGGCTGCGATGCCGTGCTCGACGGATCCAATGCCGACGACCTCGATGACCATCGGCCCGGTCTGATCGCGGCGCGAGAGTTAGGCGTCCGCTCGCCGCTGCAGGAGGTGGGATTGCGCAAGGACGAGATCCGCGCCCTCTCCCAGCGCGCCGGCCTGCCGACGTGGGACATGCCGGCCTCGCCTTGTCTGGCCAGTCGCATTAGCTACGGTACGCCCGTCACGCCCGGCCGCCTGCGACGGATCGAAGAGGCCGAGTCGCGGCTGCGGTCGCTGGGTGCCTGGCGGGACCTCCGGGTGCGACACCATGGTGGCCTGGCGCGGCTCGAGATCGACGCCGGCGGGCTGACGGGGCTCGTCGAGCCGGGACTGCGCGCACAGGTCATCGAGGCGTTGCGAGATGCAGGGTTCTCTCGGGCCTGCCTGGACCTGGGGGGCTATCGGCGCGGCGCGCTGAACGAGGCGCCGGGCGCCGGCCCTGAGATCGGTTCCGGACGAGAAGGCGGCCGTTCAAGGGAGGCGGAGCGAGGTCTTCTCCAACTGGGGGTTGATGCGCAGGTGGAGGATGGTGGCGCCGAAGGCGAGATAGCCGTGCTGGTCACCGACGGCGATTCCCTCGGGGCGCTTCTGGCCGGTGCCCGTGAGGCGGTCGTAGAGAGCTGTCAGTTGGCCGGCTTTCGGTACGTCGCCCTGGAGCTCTACTAGATGCGCACGTTCGTTGCACTCGTCCCGTCCGACGCCGAGCTGGCGCGACTGGCAGATGCGGCCGCCGGCCTGCGGAACGCCGGCTTTCCCATACGCTGGGTACCACCGGAGAATGTCCACCTCACCCTCAAGTTTCTCGGTGAGGTGCCGGAAGAGAGGGTGCAGGAGGTGTGCGCCGCCGTGGACGGCGCTGCAGCCGGCGTGGCGCCGTTCGAGATGACCGTCGGTCGGTTCGGTGCCTTCCCGTCGCTTGGCCGGCCGCAGGTCGTCTGGGTCGGTGTGGAGCTCGAGTCGACGCTGCAGTCGCTTCAAGGGTCGCTGGAGGAGGCGCTGGCGGGGCTCGGCTTCCCGCGCGAGGAGCGGCCGTTCCGACCGCACCTGACGCTGGGCCGAGCCCGTAAGCGTGTGTCCCCCAACGAGTTCAGAGGGTTGGATGATCTGGTGCAGCGACTCGAGTACGGCGACGCTTTCCAGATTCGATCCGTCGACGTCATGAGGAGCAGGCTTATGCCGACGGGAGCGATCTACGACATCGTTCATAGCGCCGACTTCGATACCTGACTTTCTTACCGCGCGAAGTGAGAACATGCGAAGCTGCTTCAAACTGATCGGATGTGGGACGCTGCTCGTAGCGGGTGTACTGGCCGGATGGCTCGGCCGGGACGAGATAGCATCCTACGTGTCCGCTGTCGTCGGTCGAAGTGAAACCCCGATGGAGGCTGCTGCGTCGGACTCTCCCGATCTGGCGCGGCGCGCGGAGGACAAGATCGTGGCACTGGGACAGGGCGAGCTCGATGAAGCCACGCTGGACGCCGACGAGCTCAACGCCTGGATAGAGTACGGGCTGAAAGGGTTCTTTCCGTCGTACGTCAGCGATGTCTCTGCGGCGATCGAAGAGGAGAAGCTGGTGCTGGCGGGACTTGTGGCGCTGCAGGAGGTGCCGGGGATCGAGCAGCTGGGATCGTGGGTCGCCTTTCTCGGCGATACCGCCAGGGTCTCGTTCAGCGGACGGTTGGACGGCCTGAGGCCCGGCGCGGGAATCTACACCGTCGACGACGTGCAGGTGGGAGCGCTGCCGTTGCCGAGCGCGATGCGCGACCAGCTGTTGGCGCAGCTGAAGCGTGGGTCGAGCGGCGCTCTCCCGACGAATGCCGTTGCGTTCGAGTTGCCGCAGTTCGTGACCGACGTCGGCGTGCGCGAAGATCACATCTTCCTGAGAAGTTCAGTCGATAGAGGCCGCTAGGCCACTTGGTACGGCGCCGCGGTCGTGCTAAGTTCAGCAGTCAGCAAGTCGTGCATCACGACAAGTGGGGCGCGGCGGATCTTGAGGCGCCTTGGGGAGGTAGGACAATTAGGCGCCCTCGGCCTGTTGCCCACGGGCCGGGGCAGTTGATGGGAATCCAATGATGGTACAGGCAAAGCAGAAGCAGGATACGGCGGAGCAGGAGGTGCAGACCCCAAACCCGCGGCGCGCAGAGGAAGGGACAGGACGCTGGCTCTGGGAATGGGTCAAATCGATCTCGGTAGCGATCCTGCTGTTTCTCGTCATCAGAACGTTCGCGGTAGAAGCGTTCAAGATCCCGACGGGATCGATGGAGAAGACGCTGCTGGTCGGCGACTTTCTCCTGGTGAACAAGGCGGTTTACGGCGCCCAGGTGCCATTCACGGGTGTGCGCCTGCCGGCGAT
>JBDHHM010000050.1:0-9598 GCA_039589355.1 Gemmatimonadota bacterium
TCGCGAGCGAAGAGGTGCCCGGAGCAGTGGTGTTCATTGCGCGTGACGGCCGCGTCGCGTTGCACCGGGCGTACGGTGTGCGTGACGCAGAGACCCGTATCCCGCTCCGCCGGGACGACATCTTCCGGATCGCGTCCCAGTCGAAAGCCATCACCGCACTCGCGGTCATGATGTTGTGGGAAGAGGGACATTTCCAGCTCGACGACCCGATCGCCCGCTACATCCCCGAGTTTGAAGACGCGACGGTGCTCACGTCGTTCGAGGCATCCGACACCACGTGGCAAGGCGAGCCGGCGACGCGTCCGATCACCATCCGCCACCTCCTCACCCACACGTCCGGCCTCGACTACGCTGCGATCGGAAGTCCCGAGTTCCAAGCGATCTACGCCAAGGCCGGGGTGGCGAGTGGGATCGGCAACGACTGGGACCGCATCGGTGAGCAGATGCGGGTGTTGGCGGACCTTCCCTTGCGGCATGAGCCCGGGGAGCGGTTCACGTACAGCCTGGCCTTCGACGTACTGGGATACTTCGCCGAGGTCGTTTCGGGACAATCCTTCGACGAGTTCTTGCGGACCCGCATTTTCGAGCCGCTGGGGATGCGCGACACCTGGTTCTACCTGCCCCCCGACCGCGCCGACCGGCTCGTGGCGCTGCACGATGCCGCGAACGGAAAAGCCGTGGCGATGCACGACGAGGTATTCGATGGCGTGGATTCCAACTACCCGACGCTCGACGGGGCCTAGTTCTCGGGTGGCGCGGGCTTGTCCTCCACCGTCGAGGACTATGCCAGATTCCTGCAGCTATTCCTCAATAAGGGCGACTTCAACGGCGCCCGGCTGCTCAGCCCCAAGACCGTGGAGATGATGCTGACCGACCAGCTCCCCGACCTTCCAGCCGAGATTGGACTCGGCTTCGGGCTCGAGACCCCTGATAACGATTACCGGTCGGTACGCAGCGAGGGGTCGTTCTATTGGGGCGGGGCATTCAACACGGCCTACTGGGCGGACCCGGAAGAGCGGTTGATTGGGCTGATTTACACCAATCTGTACAACACCGCGCACCGCAATCTCGGGAATCGGTTCATCGTGTTGACCTACGATGCGATGGTGAGGTAGTCGAAAGCAAAGCAACACTCCCCAGGCTCATGGGGGGGCATCCCCAGGAAGCGTGGCCGTCAGCGATTTCTGCACTTCAGGGCCGTGGATGGTCATGGTGGCGCTCAGGCCAGGTTCATCTTTCGAAGCAGTGCCTTGGATCTGGGATGCGAGCGGAGGGATTCGAAGAGGAACGACCCCTTGGCACCATACAACCCACCAGCTCGCTCTCCATACGCCCGCTCCAGACAGTCGATCGCTCGGCCTTGCTCCCTCAGGCCCGTGTAGACATGCGCCATGTGGTAGGGCCAGACATCCTTTTCCCCGACAGTTCCTGCAACTCCTGTAGCACCGCGCGGGCTTCTCCAAGCTTGCCCACCCTCGCATGTGCCTGCCCGAGCTGTGCTAGCAGCATCGTATTGTTCGGCGCCGGCGAAACTGCCTGCTTCAGCTCGCCCAGCGCGTCGTCGAGTCCCAGGTCTGTCTGGTTCAGGTTCTCGACGACCAGGATGTTCTCCGGCGATACGAAGTTGTCGCGCGCGAAGTTCGAGCACCAGTCGGTGGCCAAGCTGTACTGACCGGAGTCCAGGATGCGGTCGGCGGCGGCGATGAACCGCCGACGGTCGCAAACCTCCGCTGGCGAGGCTTGGTAGTAGGCGATGCGGTCGAAGACTGGGTCCCGCCGACGCTCCGATCGGCACTGGCGTTTTGGAGCCGGCGCAGAGCACAATGCATCGATGCTACGAAGATCCAGCAGGGCCCGCGCGCTGCACGCGTCTCTCGTCACCGGAAGCGAGGAGTGGGCGGGACACTGTTCTCGCGCGCGCGAATGAACCCAGGCAGGTGTCGCCCAGGGGAATTGCCGTATCGTTGCCAAACCCGAGGGTCGATCGCGGACGCTTCATCCGGTCTTCCCTTCAGGTTCTGCTTGCGTTTTGCGGACGGTTCGTCCGACTCTAGATCATCTTTCAAGCGGGGAGTTGCAGGTTCGAGTCCTGCCGCACGCCGGCGCGGCTTGTTCGTGCCCGACCAGTTTCCACGGATGCACCAATGCAGACTGCCGTCGCGCCATAATAAAGGAATCGTTTCGCCGCCATGAGCACCTCCGGGTCGGGAGCACGCTACGCTGGATTCTCGCCCGCCACGGGCTTCAGAACAGGTAGGAAACGCCGCCGCCGATGGTGAACCGCTGGTTCTTCCCGTCGTAGCCGCCGGAATAGGCCGTGGTGTCATACCGAATCTCCGGCTGCACCTTGATGTTGGGAATGGGTTTCCAGTTGAAGGTCAGCGTAAAGCTGGCGATGTCACCGTCCGGATCGGGCGAAAGGATCGCGCTGCCGGACCGGTTGGGCAGGTCGATTCCCTTGAGGCCGCCGCCGTCGGGATCGCCCAGGTACTCACCGCGGAAGGCGAGACCCGCCTTTGCCGTGAAGTCATACCAGACCCAGGCGCCGACCGACCGCAGGTCCGCCGACGATCCAGGGCTGTCGAACTTGAAGTAGTCACCCTCGAAACCGGTGCCCAGCTTGGGCGTCACCTGATATCCGGCCAGCACCGAGCCGCCGGTCAGGTCCAGCGTGGGCGATTCAGTGCCCCCGAATCCGAGCAGTGCCACCCACAGGTTCTTGGACGGCTTGAGTCCGATCCGGCCCATGAAGGTCTTGCCGTCGTTGTTGTCGATGGCCCCGGCATACATCCCGTTCTGCACACGCGCGGTCAGGTCAAGCCAGTCGTTGACCACGTAGCTGGCCTGCACGCCGGCGGAAGGGGGGTTACCGGTGAAGAACCACTGGTAACCCTGGGAGAAATTCGGGTTCGCCGAACCGCCGTCGCCGGATTCATAATTCAACAGCGAGATCAGCTGACCGGCCTTCACATTGAGACCGTCCCCGACCGGAATGTTGAGATCGACGTAGGCCTCGCGGAGCGGCTCAAGCCCCTGGTTTTCCCCGCCAGTGTTGAGCGGCGGCGCGTCCTCGCCCCAGATCATCGAAACCCGGAAGCCGGCGTCCCATTCTTCACCGCTTCGCTCGGCGGGTTTGCTCGCCAGCGTCAACTTGACCTTGTTGATCGAGAAGCTGTTGTGCTTGGTGTTCCACAGATAGCCGTCGGAATAACCGTCCGTGGGTTCTGCAACGTTGTAAAAATAGGAGGCCTGGGCGAAGCCGCTCAGGCTGATCTCCGATGTGGCGGACACTTCCCGGGCCGTTTGAGCCAGTGCCTCCGTGCCGGACCAGCCGGCCAGCAACGCCGTGATGATGCAGGCACTCGAGGTGACCCGCCGAACCGCCGCATAATGGGTTGCTGATGCTGATAGTGAATATCGTCTCTTCATGGTGCCCACCATCCATCCATGAATGCGCTGTGTGCCGATCACGAAGTAGGTACTCCCTCCGCGGGTCGGGCTTCCGTCACGGCCCGTCGCACGCTGGCAACTGGCGCAACACCGGGTACAAACGACCCCGGAATACCGCAGAGGGATTCCAATCGGCAATCCCAACGTAGGGCTGGGTGAGTGGATGGTCTAGAGAGCGGGGCCCGCAACCGCATTCCGGAGGCCCACCAGACAGGAGAATCGGCCTTACGGGTCTTGCGGGCCAACGCTAATTTTCGGGGCACGATTGAGATTCCTATGCCGGATGCCAACGACCTGCGCGTCCGCAGCATGTGGAGAGAGAGGTGACCGCGCGATGTTTTGTCGAGCGTTTCCTGCCGCACGCAGCGCCTGGCGCGCGCATCCCGTGGCGGTCGGCGGGATGGAATCCGGGAGACGTGTGGGTCTTCTTCCCCGCGCCGCGGCCGTGACGGGCTCCCCGGTGCCCCGTGCGAGCGCCCCCCTCGCGCTAGCAGCCTCCGCTTGCTGATCCTCGCGATCCGGATCGGCGACCAGACGTACGCCGTGCCGACCCGGTGGATCGTGGAGGTGGTTCCCCTCGTCTCGCTTCGCGCCGTGCCCCAGGCACCTCCCTACCTCGCGGGGGTCTGCAACTACCGCGGCCGGATCGCGCCGGTCATCGACCTGGGACAGCTGCTCAACGGCCAGCCCTGCCATCGGCGGCTCAGCACCCGGATCGTCTTCGTCGAGGATCCACTCTCTCAGGAAAACCTGCTTGGGCTCATCGCAGAAGGCGTGACGGAGACGTTGGAACTCGACGACGCGGTCAGCAACCGAGGCACCACGGTCCGAGCCGAGGACACACCCTACCTCGGAGCCGTCGTGCAGCACGAGGTCGGGCTCATCCAGATGGTCGAGGTGGCCGCCCTGATGGCGCCGGAGCGCCGGCTTCCGGAGCTTCTCGTCGGCATTGACGCCCTGGAGCTCGGACCGTGACGTCCGCGGCCGTGTCGCTGGTGCTCGCCGGTCGCTACGGACTCGATCCCGCCCAGCTCTGCGAGTGGCGCATCGAGGACGCCGCGGAGGCCCGCCGGCGCCTGTTGGGCCTCCCGACGTCATCCGAGTACGACCGCGTGCTCGAGTCCGACGGCGATGAGCAGCTCCGCCTGGTGGAGCGGCTCCTCGTCCACGAGTCCTCGTTCCTCCGGCACAAACGGAGCTTCGAGCACCTGGGCGAGTCCCTCCGCAGCGGCCGCCGGAATCCAACCCCGCGCAGCCCGCTCCGCGTGCTCAGCGCGGGTTGCGCCGGCGGCGAAGAACCCTATTCGGCGGCGATCTCCCTCGTCGAAGCGGGCGTGGACCCGGAGGCGCTGCACATCGACGCCGTGGACATCAGTCCCGCGGTCCTCCGTCGGGCGACCGCCGGCGTCTACTCCGCCCGATCGGTGCGCGGTATCCCGTCGGATGTCCGGCGGCGCTGGTTCGAGTCCGCGGGAGGCGGCGAGTGGCGGCTCACGGAGCCGATCCGGCGGCTCGTCGCATTCCGGTTGGCGAACGTCCTCGACCCTGCCAACTCCCATTTGGGAACCCACGATGTCGTCTTGTGCCGGAACCTCCTCATCTACCTCGCGCCTGCCGCGCGGGAGCGGCTCGCCTCCCTCCTGCGCCGCACCCTCGCGCCGCAGGGGACGCTCTACACCGGGCAGAGCGAGGTGCTCCCGCTCTCGCGCCTGGGATTCGTGGTTGAGGACCGGCGCGCACTCGCGCTGCGACGCGCGCAGGAGCGCCGCCCGTGACTGAGGAACAGAGCCTGAAACCCGTCGCCGCCGACGAGACCGAGCAGGTCGCCGTGCCGGACGACTGCTGGAACCACATCGGGTTCCGCGGCGACCGGAGCTGTCCCGAGCTCGAACGCCTCGGGCACTGCCACAACTGCCGCGTATTCATCACGGCCAGTCGGCGCCTGCTCGAGCGACCGCTTCCGCCGGGCTACCTCGAGGAGTGGGCGACTGCCGTGGCGCAGCCGAAGGCGGTCGAGGGCGCCACGACCGAGTCCCTCCTGATCTTCCGGCTTGCCCGCGAACTATTGGCGCTGCCCACGTGGACCTGCGAGGAGGTCTGCCATCCGGGACAGATCCACACCGTCCCACACCTCTCCAACCCGGTGTTCCTGGGCCTCGTCAACCTGCGGGGCGAGATCCAGCCGTGCTTCTCGTTGGCGGCGGCCCTCGGGATCAAGCCCGACGCCGCGGGCGCGGCGGCGTGGATCGCGCTCCGCGAACGCGGCGACGTGTGGGTGTTCCCCGTAGACGAAGTACTCACGGTGCACCGGGTGGGCGAGGCGGCGCTCTCGGCGGCGCCCGTGACGCTGGGCGCCGCTCACCTGAGTTTCACGACGGCGATGGTGGACTGGAACGGCCGCCGCGTGGACCTGCTGGACCCGCACCTCATCGTCCGGGAACTGGCACGGAGGCTTTCGTGAGCGGCATGGACCCCTCCATGCTGGACCTCTTCCGGCAGGAGTTGGAGACGCAGTCCGAGGAGCTCACGGCGGGGCTCCTTCGCCTCGAGCAGGCACCGACCGAGACCGGTCACGTCGCCGCGCTGATGCGCGCGGCGCACTCGATCAAGGGAGCCGCGCGGATCGTCGGGTTCACCGACGCCGTACGCCTCGCCCATGACCTCGAGGACTGCTTCGAGAGTCTCGAGCGCGGTCAGTTCGCGCTCGTCGCAGCGGACTGCGACGTCCTCCTCGCGGGAGTGGACCTGCTTCGACGGTACAAGGAACCATCCTCGCCGGACGACACCGAGGGCCTCGCAGCCCTCGCGCGTGAGGTCGAGCCCCTACTCCAGCGGATCGCGGCGCTCAGGCACCCCGCAGGATCGAGGGGGCCCGAGCCGGCCCCTGCGACATCCCCCGAGCCTCCCTCACCGCCCCCCGGCGCGCCGCCATCTCCGATGGCCGTGCAGTTCCGTGACGCGACGCGCGAGTCACAGGGCGTCCTTGCGGCACTCGTCCGCGACGCGCAGGTCGGCGCGGCGAAGTCGTCCGCCATCGACGAGGGTCTCCGGGCAGCATCGCGCGTCGCGAGTCTCGCGCGTCTGGCCGGGCTCCCGACGGCCCGGCGGCTCGCGTCCCTCGCACTCGCTGCGCTCGAGGCCATGCGTTCCCACGGCACGCCCGATAGCCAGGATGTGGAGGCCCTCGCGGGAGCGGTACGCCTGCTCGGCGACGCGGGTGACGCCGTCGCGGACGTGGCCGGAGAGCTGCCCGTCGACGTCGAGGAGCGCGTCGCGGCGTGGGAGCGACTCGTCGCAGGGGACACGACGGCGCGGCCCACGGGTGCGGGCGAGGCGGCCACCCCGGCACCCGCACCCGGTCGCGCGACGGATCCCACTGCGGTACCACCCGCGCCCACCGGACTGGTAGCCCCGTCCGAGCGGGCGCCAGACGTCGCCCGGGCCGAGGCTCCGCCGGAGTTGCACACCCCGGTCTCCGCGCTGGCCGCGCTGCGCGGCGGGTCCGCGGAGGTGACGCCGTCCGTCTCGGGCAAGCCGGATGCCCTCGCGCAACCCGCGCGCTTCGTGCGCATCACCTCCGAAAACCTCGACCGGCTCATGGGCCTTGCTGGCGAGTCGCTCGTCCAGGCCAACTGGCTCCAGCCCTTCGCCGACTCACTGCTCGCGCTCAAGTCGAGCCAGTACTCGCTCTCGGTCCAGCTCGAGCGGCTCCGCGAGGTGTGCGGCGAAGCCGGCGACGACAGCCGTGCCAGCGAGCTGCTGCGGAGCGCCTTCACCGAACTGGAAAGCGGCCAGGAGCTGATGAACGAGCGGATCGCCGAGATGGAGCACTACGCGCGCCGCTCCGTGGGTCTTTCCGACCGCCTCTACCGCGAGGTCGTCCAGAGCCGGATGCGCCCCATCGCTGACGGCATCCGGGCGTTCCCCCGCCTGGTGCGCGACCTCGCGCGCAAGCTGGGCAAGTCGGCGCACCTCGAGATCGAGGGCGAGGAGACCGAGGTGGACCGGGACATCCTCGACAAACTCGAGGCGCCGCTGAACCACCTCCTCCGCAACTCGGTGGACCATGGCATCGAGACGCCGGAGGAGCGCATCGCGAGGGGCAAGCCGCCGCAGGGCCGCGTCGTCCTCCAGGCCGCGCACCGCGCCGGGATGCTCTGGATTCGCCTCGCGGACGACGGGCAAGGGATCGACGTGGAGCGGATCCGGGAGCGCATCGTCGCCCGTTCGATCCTGGCCGCCGACGCGGCGGCGACCCTGAGCGAGGGCGAACTGATCGACTACCTGTTCACGCCGGGGTTCTCGACTACCAACTCGGTGTCCGAGATCTCCGGGCGAGGCGTCGGTCTCGACGTCGTCCGGTCCACCGTCGGCTCCCTCGGCGGATCCATCCACGCCTCGTCCGAGGCGGGCCGGGGCACGATGTTCGAGTTAGAGCTCCCGCTCACGCTCTCCGTGGTCCGAGCGCTCCTCGTGGAGATATCCGGGGAGCCCTTCGCCGTGCCGGTGACCCGTCTCGAGCAGATCCTGCGCGTCGAGGAAGACGACGAATTCACCGTCCAAGGCCGCCGGTGTTGCTCCTGGAACGGTCACAACATCGGGCTCGTGTCCGCGGCGCTCGTCCTCGATCTCGAGCCCACCGATGCCTCCGGCGCGGCGACGAACGTGATCGTGCTGCGCGACCGCAACGGTCGGGTGGGCCTCTGCGTGGACCGACTCGAAGGGGAGCACGACCTCGTGGTCCGCCCTATCACGAAGCGGTTGGGGAAGGTCCCGGACGTCAGCGCTGCTGCGGTGCTCCCGGACGGGCGGATCGTCCTAATCATCGACGTGGACGACGTGATCAGGAACATCGCCCGCCTGAACGTGGCGGGCCGCCTCGCCGCCGGTCCGGAGCGGAGGAAGAGTCTCCAGCTTCTGCGCCACAGGGTCCTCGTGGCGGACGACTCCGAGTCGGTCCGCGAGCTGGAGTGCCGGCTGCTCGAGAGCCGGGGGTACGAGACCCACTCAGCCGTCGACGGAGAGGACGCACTGACGACCCTCGCGGCGTCGCACTTCGACCTCCTGATCACGGACGCCGACATGCCGAAGCTCGACGGCTTCGAGCTGATCCGGCGCGTCCGCGCCATCGCCGCGTTCGACGGACTGCCGATCGTGATGGTGAGCTACAACGAAACCGAAGACTACTCCCACCGCGCCCTGGAGGCGGGCGCGGACCGCTACGTGACCAAGAGCCAGATCACGACGGGGGCCTGGCTCGAGTCGATCGAGCAACTCCTGGAGAGCGCTGCCGGTGCGGGTCGGGATCGTCGCTGACGACCACGCCACCGCGGAGACGCTCCGGAGCGTCGTCCTCTCGGCGGAGGGCACCGCGGCCGCATGGACCGCCGTGTCCGGGTCCGAGACGCTGGCCCTGTGCCTGCGCGACCCGGTGGACGTCGTGCTCCTCGACATGGGTCTGCGCGAGCCCGCGCCGGCGCTGGTGGGGCGGCTCCGGCGCGAGACGGCCAGCACGATCCTCCTGGCCACGGCTGACCAGCGGAGCTACGCGCCCGAGGTGTTCGAAGCGCTCCGGCTCGGCGCGGTGGACGCGGTGGTCGCGCCGGTCGCGGGCGGCGGGGAAACGTGCGCCGGCGCCCGGGAACTGGTCGAGAAGCTGGGGCGGGTGCGCCGCCTCCTGGAGGGTCCCCGGCGCCGGCGGCGGCGCGGCGCGCCCGCCGCGGTGGCGCCGCCGCTCGTGATCCTCGGCGCATCGACGGGAGGTCCGCGGGCGCTGGCGACGGTGCTCGGCGCACTCCCCCGGGACCTCCCGGCGCCGGTCGTCGTCGTCCAGCACCTGGACGCGGAGTTCACGGACGGGATGATCGAATGGCTCGGCGCCGCGACCTCCCTGGGCGTCGTCCCCGCCGTCCCGGGCGCCCGCCCGGAGCCCGGCCGCGTGTGGATCGCCACGGGCAACGTGCACGTGACCCTCGGCGCCGATGGCACCTTCCTCACGTCGGCCGAGCCCGAGGACCTGCCCTACCGGCCGTCCGTGGACGTGTTCTGCCGGAGTGCTGCGCACCACTGGGCCGGCCTCGGAGTCGCGGTGCTCCTCACGGGACTCGGCCGCGACGGCGGCGCCGGCCTGCTCGCCCTGCGGCACGCC